>JANLQI010000405.1:0-4989 GCA_031367705.1 Saprospiraceae bacterium
TACCCGCCGCTTTCCCCGATACTTTTTATAAAATCATACATCGTGATGAACAAAAAGCACTTGAACAATTGATTTGGCAATATGGCAATTGGTCTGCTGTTTCAACTTTCCACAAGGAAAACAAGGCTTTTTTATCAAAAACTAAGCAAAATACTGAAAATACGGAGGGGGTAAATACCTTTCAAAATAATGCACAACAATTGTTGATTCAACATTCAGACCCAGCTATTTCCTTCCATATCAATGAGTTAGAACGTTTGGCAGGTAAAACGGCTTTTAAAACCGATGTGGCAAAAATTGCAGCCGCATACACGCAACTCAAACAAAATGCAACGACTTCCCTACTCTATATCCCTCATTTTCATTGGTTTGGGTTTGACAATCAATATCATCATTGGGTAACACAGTTTCTAAAAGGCGATTTTGGTTTGTCCAAAAATGACCAAACCGTTATCGAAAAACTCAAACCCGCCCTCAGTATTACACTTGTTTTGAGTCTTTTTGCCATTCTTTTAGCCTTTTTAGTAGGCGTTCCCTTAGGTGTTTTTATTGCTACAAATCGGCAAAATAAGCGTGGTCGTTGGGTCATGCGCTTGATTTTTGCCGTTTATGCGCTCCCTACGTTTTGGTTAGCTACATTGGCTGCCATGTTTTTGACAACCCGATTCTATGGCTTGAAAATATTCCCCAACGTCGGTTTAGCCACCGATGTCCCCGTTGGCGCAACGATTTGGGAAACCCTTTTTTGGAGTGCAGGACATTTGATGCTACCTATTATATGTATGGCGTTACACCCAATCACCGTTATTACGCGACAAATGCAAGGTGTGGTCGTTGATGTCTTAAAAAAAGATTTTATACAAACGGCACGTGCTAAAGGTCTGCCCAAAAACCGCGTTATCTGGCATCATGCCGTCCGAAATGCCTTGACACCGCTTATCACCTTATTTGGTCAAATGATTCCTTCAATGATAACAGGTGCATTTGCTGTTGAACTCATATTCAACCTGCAAGGCATGGGGCGCACGACGCTTGAAGCGATATTCAGCAACGATTGGGCATTTGTATATGCCGTTCTCATGCTTTTAAGCCTTGTTATACTTTTGAGTCATGTCTTAGTGGATGTGCTTTATCGTTGGTTTAACCCACGTGTGCGATTTTCTTAGATTTTTGAAGGTATCAAGGTAACTTTCGTCGCAAAGTCACGTTTCTTATTTATGAAAAGATAAAAGAATAGAAATTCAAACTATCTTGCGGACTCAATAATTTATAACCTAAAAGTAGGTCAAGCAACAGTAAAAAATATTTTTTTTGAAAAAAACCATGCTTTTTGATCTCGGAATTTTGTCACAGACCGTATTCTAAATCAAACAGACCGTTTACACGAATTATGTTTTCGTTTAACCTTTAAACCCTTTATTGTTAGATTATTGGCACGTTTTTAGCACGTATTCTAAATATAAACGAGTTAAGAAAAAAATTAATTTTAAGCACAAAGAAGGTACATGTTTTTCGAAATCTTGTCATAACTTTGCAATCAGAAACCTGCTGTTTTGTAGTATAAAAAGCGCAGTTAAATAGTTTAGACAGCAGCTCATAACCATAATTTTTTTCTTAAGACTTAGTCTTCGCAAAAACTCATTTACATTTTTTTTACAATAAGAAAGATTATTGTTCGGTTTCAAAAAGTTGGCATAGTATTTGTTAATTAACTAATATGATTCAAGCTAAACTTTAGCCGTTCTAAAAACCGATTATTTATCTTGACGATAATTTTACACAATGATTAAATCAATCTTTAGTATAAAATCGTCTATTATACATGGGTTAGTTTGTCGGTCGTTTCAAAAAATTGATTGACCGACAAACAGACCCTCATCCAAAATGACTTAAAAATAGTGTTTGTTCATAGTGTTTGTTTTTTGTTTTGTCCCTGTCCAATAACTTTGGCAGGGTTTTTTTTTGCCCCTACGTCTGGTTTGTTGGTTATTAGGGATTCGTTATTGGTCAAAAAGATAGGGGAACGTTGAATCACAACGTTCCCCTATCTTTTTGACCAATAATGCCCTTAAATCAATCACTTAACCTCAACTATCTGAACTTGATAAATCAAAACGAAATGAGAAGGCACAATCACTTTCCCATCTTCAAAAGGTATTGCGCCATAAGCCAATTTTGAAGGAATAAGTATATAACCCTCTGCACCTGTATTGAAAAATTGTAAGCCTTCTTCTAAGCCAGCAATTAGTTTTTCATCGCCAATTGTAACCGTTTTAGGCAATTTGTCCTTCGTTTCATCAAAAATACGGTCGCTTAAAAACTTAGCATTGTAGTGTAACATGACTTTACTGCCCGATTTTGGCACATTCCCAGAACCTTGCTTTGTTACGATATAACTCAAACCCGATTCTGTCCGATTCACTTTCAAGCGATGCAAAAGAGCGTAATCGTTGATATGTTTTTTATCCATCTCAAATTGTTCAGACGAGCGTGTGTCAAACATTTTACGCTGTTTGTCCTCTAATTTACGGATATGCACCTCATATTGGCTCTTATTTAAGACTTCTACCAATTCAATATCATAAATAAGTGGCGAATTAGGAGGGATGACCGTACCAATGCCAACTGAACCATAAGCCAAATACGCAGGAACATAGAGCGTTACTTTCGTCCCCATTTTCAGCTTTTGAATCGCTTTGTTCCAACCTTCAATGACTTGCCCGTTGCCCAATTGAAAAACATAAGGCTCATCTTTTGGCGATTCATCAAAGACCCTACCACTCAATAATTTACCAACGTATTTGATTTTCACAAAATCACCTTGTCGTGGTATTTGACCGACCCCCTCAGTAATAACCGAGTAAAAAACACCTTCATGCGTTTTTTCAGCCTTGATATTTTTATTAGAAAGGAAACCTTCGATGCTCAAACTGTCGCCTGCAAAAGTCGGTGTGATACCCCTCAGTATAAGGCTGAAAATGAAAAGAATTTTCAATTTTTTCATTGTTATAGTACATTTACCTTTTTCTTGCGAAAAAGAATTGAGTTAAAATGAGTTTAAACGCTATGAACGAAAATAGGTGCATATACAATGCCAAATACCGTTAAAAAAACAAAAAAAAGGTGTAAAAGCAAGCCAAAAGCCGTTTTTACACCTTGTTATAGAGATTTTATAAAATTACTTCGTCAACATGTCGGCAAAACCTTTTAAGCTGTCAAACTGAAAATCGGGCTTACATACTGAGGGGTCTTCATCTTTACCATCAATAAAAACTTTGACCATGCCCAAACGGTCACCAAATGCCATATCGCTTATGGAATCGCCAACGATGACGGAACGGCTGAAATCAATTTCTGGAAAATCCGCTTTGGCTTGTTGTGCCATGCCCGTTTCAGGTTTGCGATTAGGTGAATTTGAATCGGGTTTATCCGGACAATGATAAATTTTATCAATCCGTCCATCAAGCAAATCAATGGTTTTCAAGAAGTGCTTATGTATTTTTTCAAGCTGCTTTTCCGTCATAATACCTTTGCCAATACCCGCTTGATTGGTGACGACGACGATGCGTCCAAAAATGTTACTCAGCTTTTCAATCGCTTTGATACTGCCGACGACGAAAGAAAAATCTTTCACATCGGTGATGTAGCCACCATCCTCGCGTTCATTGATAACGCCGTCGCGGTCAAGGAATAATGTCCATGAGTTGTCAAATTTCATCAGTTTTTATTAAATTTTTGGTTAAATATTGAGAAAACCATCAGTCATGGCTTTCCATGAGAATCGTTTTTTATTTTCAATTACGTTGTTTGTAAAATCGTTAAGTCTATTGTTTTCATAAAAATCAACCAACGCATCGGCTATATACTGAGGGGTCGGTTCGACGACATAACCTGCTTCGCCATGCGGCACAATTTCGGGCAAACCGCCTACATTGGTCACTATCATCGGTTTTTCAAAATGATAAGCAATTTGCGAAATGCCACTTTGCGTTGCCGTCCGATAAGGCTGAACGACCAAATCGGCTGCGCCAAAATAGTAACGCACCGTGTCGGAAGGTATAAAATCAGTCCTCAAAATCACTTGTTCCTCAATGGCTTGCGAAGATATGATGTTTTTGTAAAAATCCGCATCATCATAAAATTCTCCTGCAACAATCAGCTTAATTTTTAATTTTTTGACCCCCTCAGTATTTAAAGCTTCTAACAATAAATCCAATCCTTTGTAATGACGAATAAAGCCAAAAAAGAGGATATAACGGGTATCATCAGGCAGATTCAGATGAGACAAAGCGGCTTCTCGCTCCACTTTTTCACCATAATTATCATAAATCGGATGCGGAATATAAGATGTCGGACGGTTAGAAAACGTCTTCATTTCTGCCTCAACTGCCCTCGACATCACCACAAACGCATCGCAAGCCGAAGCAAAATATTGCGCCAAAGGTCGGTCGCCAAACCGCTTTTCATGCGGAATGATATTATCAATCAGTCCAATAATTTTTGAATGTCCATTGCGTTTTATCAACCTTAAAATCGTTCCTAAACTGGGTCCCATAAACGGCAACCAAAAGCGGCAAATGACGATATCGGGCTTCATTTTTTTTAATTTCCAACCCACAGACAACCAATTAAAAGGATTGACAGAATTGATAAGCACTTGAATATCAATATCTTGTGGTGCAGGGTCACTTGAAAACTGCGTTGTGCCTGGAAATAAAAAATTAGGGTATTGCAAACTGAACGTGATGATGGACACTTGATGCCCTTCTTCTTGAAACGCTCGTGCCAATCTTTCATCAAAAGTTGCTAAACCGCCACGTAAAGGATGGGCAGGCCCTATGATTACAATATTTTTTACCATTTTTGCTGTCTGATACTGTTGAGGTACGAAATCCCGACATTATCGGGAAGGAAGGGCAAAATTACAGTTTTGAATTGTAACTATTTAGCTTAGACCACAGATTAGACTGATGCGACTGGTTTTCACTG
>JANLQI010000425.1:0-2220 GCA_031367705.1 Saprospiraceae bacterium
CACTTTGCGCTCATTAGCGGACAGCTATTTCAAAGCCACTAAAAATAAAGAAATGGCAGAGCAAATGCAGCATTTTGCCCATTATTTTGGTGAAAAAACGAAGATTATTCCACCACAATCTTAAAATAGTTCTCCTATTGGACTAAAAACAGATGTGCGCTCTCAAAATATGAGGGCGCACATCCGTTTTTTAACTAAAATAAACCCTAACCTAAGCGGGTTAATTTGCAATAATTCAACTAACATTTAACTTTGAATTGTCAAAAATAAGTTTAGCTTTGTAACACGAACACGGAGAAAACACTTATTCCCTGAGTCCCCCCTCAGTATAGCGTTATTCAGTCACTTATTATTCCATAACAATCAACGGCTTACTGTTCTGTTTAAGCTTTTCTTTCCTTCGCGCCATTTTTCACAGATACATTGAAACAACGCTCTGCAATTGGGGCTTGAATCCTTGTATGTATTAATAGCCAATAACAAATCCCTAATAACCAATAACTAAGAATTTACTGTCAGAGTTAATTACGTTGCAAAAGGCATTTCGATTGAGGTCGGAGTCGCCTTTTTCTTTTTTAAGGCACAGGTAAGTAGATGTACGATGTACAAGCTGTAATACTTTGATAATCAATCTTTTGAAAAAGCAAAATTTCCGATTATTTAAGTCTGGCTACTTATATAAAATTAGTAACGTCCTATATGGAATTCGTAATTGGCTATATGAAATTCGTAATTGGCTATATGAAATTCGTAATCTGCTATATGAAATTCGTAATCTGCTATATGAAATTCGTAATTGGCTATATAGAATTCGTAATCTGCTATATGAAATTCGTAATCTGCTATATAAAAATGCAGAAAAAGAGTGAATTACAGTTAAAGAATGCCATTTTTGCAATGAAATAAAACAAAAAATATATGCTCAACCTCGTCGCTCGTCGCCTACTCTATGGCATGGCTGTTATGACTCTTGTGGTTCTTATCATCACGAGCATTATTTACCTCGCTCCTGTTGACCCAGCCCGTTTAACCTTTGGACAACGCTCAGACAATGCCACCGTGCAAGCAAAAAAGCGAGAATTGGGTCTCGACCAACCACTTTATGCCCAATTAGTGATGTATTTGAATGACATCAGCCCCCTCAGTATTCACGACGTTAACGCAGAAAATGAAGCTAAATATCATTGGTTCAAACTATTGCCATTGGGTGAAAAAGCGTTTGTCATAAAGATGCCTTATCTAAGAGAATCGTATCAAACAGGACGAAAAGTCAGCGAAATACTGAGGGATGCCATTCCGCAAACAGCGATATTAGCCATTGCGGCGATGATAATTGCGACTATTTTAGGGATTTTCTTAGGCGTTTTGGCAGCTTTGCGCCCTGGTAGTTGGTTCGATACGTCTTCGATTGTCGCATCGGTAGCGGGTTATTCGTTGCCTTCTTATATTGTAGCGATGATATTAGCCTTGGTCTTCGGCTTTTGGTTGTCGGATTGGACAGGGCTGAACATTCAAGGCAGTTTGTTTGAACTCGATGACTTTGGCGATGAACAAGTTGTCTGGAAAAACTTGATATTACCCGCCGTTGCTCTCGGCATACGCCCTGTGGCTTTAATTACCCAATTAACCCGTTCCACGATGCTCGATATTCTGACAATGGATTATATCCGAACCGCCAAAGCGAAAGGTTTAGATAGAAGTACCGTCGTTATCAAACATGCTTTGCGGAATGCTTTAAACCCCGTAACAACTGCCGTATCAGGTTGGTTTGCAGGGCTTCTGGCGGGTGCGTTTTTTGTAGAAAGCGTCTTCACTTACAATGGTTTAGGACAAATAACGGTCACTGCTTTGCTCAATTTTGATATACCAGTGGTCTTAGGCTGTGTCTTGTTTACGGCTTTGGTTTTTGTTTTGATGAATATTGTTGTGGATGTATTGTATGCGGTGCTTGACCCACGTATTCGATTGGGATAATCATTTTAGTTCTGTGGCAATTTTTGTGGTAAACTGCTTAAATAACTTTAAAACGCCTCTTTATCTTAAAATTTCGGCTCTAAATATGCTCGAAAAGACATCTATCATCTTGAAACCACCGATTTTCAATACGGCTTTTGCACTGCCCAAAAAAGCCGTAAAAAGCGTGCAAAAGCGTGCAAAAAACGTTTAACAATAGAAGTTCATTGACATATTAATTTTAATTAAGCATAAACAATCCTATCC
>JANLQI010000461.1:0-10620 GCA_031367705.1 Saprospiraceae bacterium
TCATGCGATTGCACCAACATTTCTGTAATAGCAGCGGTAGCGCCAAATGTGCCATCCACTTGCGGGGCTTTACCACATAAAGCGAATAAAGACGTGCAACTTTGCTCTTTGATAAAACCTTTGTAGATTTTATTCGACCGATTTCCATCGCCCAATCTTGCCCATAAAGCCATTTTCCACGCTCTTGAAAAACCAGTGGACGCATCGCCGCGTTCTTCCAACACTTTTTTATAGGCTTCTATTAAAGCGGGTGTTCTTTTTTCATATAAAACTTTGCCAGGGTATAAGCCGTACATGTGCGAAAAATGGCGGTGGTTTTTTTCCAATGATTTCCAATCATCTGCCCATTCTTGCAGCGAGCCGTCTTTGCCGATTTGAGGTGGTACTAATTGCGCTCTTGCGGTTTTCACTTTTTGAATAAAATCACTGTTTTTACCTAAAATATCAGACGCTTCTATAAAATAACCGAATAAATCATAGAGAATTTGCATATCAATCGAAGACCCCGCACATATCGTTGTGCCTTCTCTGAAACCTGCTGTCACTTCATCAAAATAAGGTTTGTTGCCACCACCATCTGGAAAATTTTCGGGCGACGTAGAAGGATTGGTGACCAACCATTTGCCATTGGGATGTGGTTTTAAAAAATCCATAAAAAACTGAACCGAACCTTCAATTAGTGGATAAGTTTCTTTTAAAAAAGCGGCATCCCTCGTGTATGCGTAATGCTCCCAAATATGGGTACAAAGCCAAGCCCCCCCCACCGTAAAAGTACCCCAAGTAGGTCCATCCATCGGCGCAGCCACCCGCCATAAATCCGTATTTTGATGAAAAACCCAACCTTTTGCGCCATAATGCTCCTTTGCCACTTGCGAACCTTGGTCGGTCAATTCTCTTATCATGCGCACCAAAGGCTCGGCACATTCTGATAAATTGCTGCTTTCAACGGGCCAATAATTCATTTCTGTATTGATATTGGTGGTGTATTTCGAATCCCAAGAAGGGTTCATTTCATCGTTCCAAATACCTTGTAAATTGGCAGGTTCTGTTCCAGAACGGGAGGAAGCAATCATCAAATATCTACCAAAATTATAGCTTAATGCGGAGAGTGAAGGGTCTGGACTTGTCTGTATTTTTTGAATACGTTCGGGCGTAGGCAAGTAGGAATTTCCCGTAATGGGCAATGTCAATGACACACGGTCAAAATACTTTTTATAGTCCATCAAAGCCGCATCCAAAATAGCCACGTACGGTTTGCCTTCTATCTTTTTAAAATAATCATCTACTCTTTGGTGTTGATTGGCACTCACATCTTTGTAATTCACAAAATTGGTGGCGGCGGCGAAATACAAAGTCACCGCATTGGCATTTTCGATGATTAAATCGACCCCCTCAGTATTTACCGTCCCGCCTTCGAGTACGGCTTTAATGCGGGCTTCATAGCGCAATTTACCTTCAATACCCATATAATCTGCCGATTTTCCTGTCAAAACTAAACCGTCTTTGCCGAATGCATCCATTCTGAAATAATCGGTTGCATAATTGGAATGGGCTTGATTTCTCACCCCGCGCAAATTGGCGGTAAACGAAATGCTGTTGGGTTTACTGGCAGTCAAACGCAACACAATCACTTGGTCAGGCGCAGAAGCAAATACTTCTCTTTGGTAAGTAATGCCGTTTGCGCTGTATGAAACACCCGAAATACCGTTTTCCAAGTTCAACCAACGTTTATAATTGCTGATAGAATCTTGATTTTTAAAGAATAAATGTAGGTTGGCAAGACTTTGATATTTTTGTTGCTCAACAGGATAGCCCATTAAATTGCGCCCGAATAGATTATGCGCGGCTAAATATTTTTCTTCAAAAACGAGTTTTTGAATTTCGGGTAGCACCTTATAACCGCCTTTCACAACCGTAGAATAAGGACCGCCCGACCAATACGTTTCTTCATTGAGTTGAATCCGTTCTTCGCCATTTTTACCAAAAACCATTGCACCCAATCTACCATTGCCAACGGGCAGTGCTTCCTCCCATTTTTTAGCGGGGGTATCATACCAACTTAATGTAGCAGGATTGAAAGATTTGGTATTGATTTTATCGGGCAAATCATTGCTCTGTGCGCTGATACAAAGAGAATGAAGTAATGAAATTGATAGGAAAAGGATTGTATTGGCTTTCATTTTTACAAGATTTTAATAAAAATACTAATGAGTGCCAAATTACAATTTTTCCTTAGCTTGTATGACTGGACTTATCTTTTTTGCGACTTCTTACTCGAGCGAGTGGGTATGTCTGTACGTTGCAAGTGGGTAATATGCAGATGCGTTAGCGGTTGATAGTCAGTCATTGACACACCAGATTGTTTCAATAGAAACCTAATAGTAAAGTCTTGAAGTGTACTGCTTTGAGGCTTTGTCATTTTATCCACTTTCGGTGGACAACTAAAATTAAATCAAGACAAACAGAAGACCTCTTCAAGCAAGTAATACCAAACGAGCGTTTGTTTGGACAGCGTAGAAATGCCGCGTACTCACACCATTTGAAAAATATCGGATTATTGACAACCTATTTCAGGGTGATATACCCCCCTCAGTAATTTCATAAATTTATTTTTTATAATGAACTTTTGATACCCCTCTCAGTATTGATGCCGCTTTTTCGGGTGTAATATCTCGTTGCGGATTCGCCAACATTTCATAACCAACCATGAATTTTTTAACCGTTGCTGAACGCAACAAAGGCGGATAAAAAGTCTTATGAAAATGCCATTCTTCATGTTTTTTCCCATCCGTCGGTGCTTGGTGTATGCCTGCCGAATATGGAAATGAGGTTTCAAAAACATTATCATACATGACCGTCAATTGCTTGTAAGCGTTAGCAAAAGCCGTTTTTTCATCGTCCGTCATATCTGTAATGCGTGCCATCGGGCGTTTTGGAACAATCATCGCTTCAAAGGGCCAAACTGCCCAAAACGGCACAAGCCCTACAAAATGAGTGTTTTCAAACAAAATGCGTTCATTTTTTTGTAATTCGGCTGTTATATAATCCGATAAAAGCGTTTTGCCATGCTTTTTAAAATACTTTAATTGCTCTTTTTGCTTTTTTAAAGGTTCATCGGGGATTGTGCTTTGCGCCCAAATCTGCCCGTGCGGGTGCGGATTGGAACAGCCCATTGTTGCACCTTTGTTTTCAAAAATCTGAACATATTTTATAAAATCCTTTGCACCCTGCGTTTGATATTCTGCAACCCAAGCATCTACAACCTTTTGAATGGCTGTTTCTTCCATCTCTGGAACGGTCAAATTGTGTTTTGGCGAAAAACATACAACACGCCCAATACCGCGTTCTGTTTTAGCTTTGAATAAATCACCTTCATCAAGCACCCCCTCAGTAATTTCTTCTAAAAGTGAAGCAAAATCATTGTCAAAAACAAAAACGTCTTGATAATTGGGATTTATTTCACCATTTGCTCGGGTATTACCCGCGCAGAGATAACAATCGGGGTCATGTTCGGGACGGTCATCATTGGGCAATTTTTCAACTTGACCCTGCCACGGGCGTTTTGCTCGATGTGGCGATACCAAAACCCACGCATCTGTTAAAGGATTGTAACGTTTGTGTGGGTATTCTTCAAAAATATTTTCCATTTATTTGATGTTTAACCCCTAAATTCCCAGAGGGGACTTTTTCGATTGGCAAAAGTCCCCTCTGGGGATTTAGGGGCTGATTATTTAACTTCTAAAATTTCCAAAACCACACTTTTCCGATTCAAAGTAATATCTGGATTATACCCAACGGACATGAGAAAATCGCCTGAAAAAACAGCCGTTTCGTCTAAACTTGTTTTGGTTTCAGGATACAAATTGAGTTCTCGGATTTTATACTTTTTATTCGGGTCTAAACCGTGCATTTTAATCGGTTCAAATGTAAAACTGAACTCAAAACGATTGGAAACCAAATAGTTAAACATCACCGCTTTATCTTGTTTCTCATTCACATACATCAACGAAGCCATAGGTTGTTCCCACGGATTTGACAAGCGGTACAAATCGCCTTGCCAAACCACGTCTTTAAATGAATTATAATCTGAAATGGCTTTTTGTGCCGAAGTCAGGTCATTCGGAGTCAAATGGTCAACCACAATATCAAAACCCATTTTGCCCATCATTGCCACATCACAACGGAATTTTAATGAGCCTTTGTCCCAATCTGTTACGTGATTGCAACTCGCAATAGCAGGATAAAAATACGAATTATCCCATTGAATAAACACCCTTTCAAGTGGGTGCGTATTGTCGCTTACCCAAAACTCGGTGAAATACTTTAAGGCTTCATAATCCACACGACCGCCACCGCCCGAACAAAGCATCATATTTACTGAGGGGTACTTAGCTCTTATTTTTTCTAAAACTTTATATAACCCTTTCACATAATCCACATATAATTTGCTTTGTTTTTGCTTCGTTTTCTCCAAATATTCCGAATGAGCATTGTAAATCACTGCATTACAATCCCATTTTATAAAAGCAATATTGGGGTTTTTAGTAAAAAGATTGTCCAAAATACCATAAACAAAGTCTTGTACTTCGGGGTTTGAAAGGTCTAAAACCAATTGATTTCTGAAATAATGTTCAGGACGTTGGGGTTCTTTGATAACCCAATCTGGGTGTTTTTCATAGAGTTCACTGCGCGGATTGACCATTTCAGGCTCTACCCATATCCCAAATTTTACCCCTGCGGCTGTCGCTTCTTTGACCAAATAGCCGATACCTTGCGGCAATTTCTTTTTATTTTCCTGCCAATCGCCAAGCCCTGCGTGGTCATCATTTCGGGGATGTTTATTGCCAAACCAACCATCGTCGAGCAAAAACATATCAACACCTAACTTTTTAGCCCCTTTGAAAAGACCGACCAATTTATTTTCATCAAAATCAAAATAAGTCGCTTCCCAATTGTTAAGCAAAGTCATACGAGAGCCATTACCGTCTAAAATGCGGTATTTTTTAGCCCACCGGTGCATGTTTCGGCTCGCAAGCCCTTTGCCGTGTTCCGAAAAAGTATAGATAAATGACGGTGTTTTAAACTCTTGATTTGCTTCCAAAGGGTATTCCGATGCGTGTGGATTGATACCTGCTATCAAACGCAAATGGTGGTAAGAATCCATTTCAAAATCAATCTTGAAATTGCCCGACCATGCGAGTTGTCCCAACAGCACTTTGCCTTCATCTTCCGTAGCAGGGCGGTCAAACGAGAGTTGGAAAGTAGGCGGCGCAAACAGATTAGCTCTTGTACCAAGTTTTGAATCCAAGGTTTTAATACCATTGGTCAAAAGCGTTTCTTCGGGCTTCATTTCACGTCCCCAAGAGCCGTGATAACTCGTCAAATAGTAATTATCTGCTGCAAAATAGAGGTTGTTTGAAGCGTATTTTTCTAATTCAATGCTCCCTTTTTCCTTGTTTTTAATGACCGTCCATTGTTCAACAACATCTTCTTTACTATATGTTTTGAAAAACAAAGTTACTTCGACAGGATAGATTTCGTCTTTCAACAAAACACTTATCACGCTGACATTTTCGTCTTCTTTTTTAGTTTCATGGCTCACATATTTTAACTCTGTTGATGTATTGCCATCTGAATGTGTGATATTCAAGGCCGGTTCTACCAAGTTTGTAGAGCCGCTTGACGTATAAGCCGCATTGTAAATGCCCGCATTATCGTCTTTCGTCCAATATTGTTGTGCAATAGCAGCATATTCAGCCGCTTGTTTCAGCCGCTTGCCAAAATGCGTGATGCACAAGCGATTGTCTTTATCGGTTGCCAAAACAAGGGCGTTATTCTGCGTTTCAATCGGAATAACAACTGCTTTTTGAGCAAAAAATAGGGAGGGGGTCAAAAAAATAAGACAAAAAAGCCTTGTTTTAAGTCCTTTTAAAAAAAAATGGGTTGTGTTAAGTATCATCTTACATTCTTGTTTTTTTATTAAAAATTAATTGTTTTATTGTGAAAAAACGGCTTCTGCCATCAGTTCCTCCGTGCCATTACTTGGCTTTACAACATAATGCAGCATTTTTTTATGAAAAACACGTTGATAAGCAATACTAACTTCTTCGATAAATACCGCTACTTTATCTGCTTTTACTAAATTGAGGGTGCAACCACCAAAGCCGCCACCCATCATGCGTGCGCCAAGTACCCCCTCAGTATTCTGCGCCATTTCAGCTAAAAAATTGAGTTCGGGGCAGCTTACATTGTATTTTTCATTCAAACCATCATGCGTTTCAAACATCAGTTTGCCAACAGTTTCAAAGTCATTCTTTTGTAAGGCGACACACGCTTTTTCTACTCTTTCAATTTCTTCTACCACATATTCACAGCGTTGATAAACGATGGGTCTTAAATCATTTTTATGTGCATTTAAAAAATCTAAAGACACATCTCGAAGCAATTTTACTGAGGGGTCAAATTCTTGTAACACCTTAACTCCTTCCTCACATTCTTCCCGACGCGTATTGTATTCTGAATCTACCAACGCATGTTTGACCGTTGTATCACACAACACAAGGCGCAAATCGGGCGCATCGAAAGGGAAATATTGATAGCTCAAATCACGACAATCTATCCTAACAAATTGATTATCAAGCCCCATCATCGAAGCGAACATATCCATAATACCACATTGCATACCCACAAAATTGTTTTCTGCTTTTTGTGAAATACGCACCAAATCCAACCGAGACAAGCCCAAATCAAATAAAGTATTGACCACAAAACTAATCCCATTTTCAATCGCAGCGGATGAAGACATACCGCCGCCACTTGGTAAATCTGCACCAAAAACCAAATTGATACCCCTCAGTATTCCTACTGAATGACAAGAATTTTGAGTTTTTTGAATTTCATCTAAAACCCCCATGAGGTAATTTGCCCAAGTATGCGTATCTGTTTGGGTCAAATTCTCCAAAGTCGTATCGAAATATTCGCCTAAATCATAAGCGATAAAATGACATTCGTTATCATTTCGTGGGCTAACGGCAAAATAAACCGATTTATCAATAGCTGCGGGCAGCACAAAACCGCCGTTGTAATCGGTATGTTCACCAATCAAATTGATACGCCCCGAAGAACGCACGACGATTTGAGGGCTTTGATTAAACGCCTCTTTAAATTTATTTTTAATTTGTTCTATCAACATAATTCGAAGGCGTTTTTAAGATGCAAACTTTGTAATCCTATTTTTACTTACTGCTCTACCCTGTTCTAAGCCCTTTGTCAAAGCAATTTTAAAATGAATACCGCCATAAAAAGGGCTAAAATACTGAGGGGTATGATGATTGAATGTGCTTAAGACTGCTGTTTTTTATAATTATGACATCTTATCATTTTCCAATCGGACGAATGACAAAACCATACGTATATTTTTTTCCTTTCAAACGATAGGGTTCATGCGTTTCCGCGCCCCATGAGTTGTCGCCGCCTACACCGCGTTGTCCTAAGTCAATATGCAGCGTCACGAAAGGACGTTTAACAATGTCCGTCACATGGCGATTTTTCTTTACAGTACCTTCATCAAAGTCTTCTGTTACTTGAGACATGGCACTGAAACAGATAGGTTGCAAGCCTTCGACTGAAAGACCGACCCCCTCAGTATTGGTCAGTTTTACCCAACGTGTATCCGTTTTGTAACCGCTTTCTTGCGGACGAACATAGTTGCGCGTCCAGCCATTGTCGGTATTGTCGTCATAAACACCGAGCAACGAAGCGGTATTTCTATCCGCATAATTCTCAAATGGTCCGCGACCATACCATTGTATTTGATTGTAGTTTGAAGGTAAGCCAAAACGCATACCCATGCGGGGCAATTCAGGCGTTTCGCTATCAGAAGGCAGTTCTAAAGTTGCATTAATTTGGATTGAACCATCATTTTTTATCACATAATTTAAGGTATAATCGGCTTTGACATCGGGCAAACGATACATAACTGTCACAGGCACCCCCTCAGTATTTTTATCGCCAACGGTCACACTTTTTACAGTTCGACGCGCATGAGCCGATGTCCAAACGCGGGCATAATTGGCGAAATCATTGCCATAATCATTGTCCGTAGGCGCACGCCAAAAGTAAGGTTCTGGGAAAAAACCGCCGACGATATTGTTCCTTTTAAAAGCTAATTGATTGATACTACCTGACCTCAAATTGATTTCACCACTCACATCACCCGAAGTGAATTTGAGGCTATTTGCTGTTTTTTCTATTTTCAAATCACCATTATTGCCTTGTTTTCCTTCAAAATAAGGACTATTTCCTACAAATTGCTCTCTGGCAACTTCATGCCCTGCGGGTATTGAAATGGTCGCCATTCGTTGAAAAGCATAAACATTAAAGGTTATTTCAGTACCTGCGGCAACTTTTAGCATCGGGATACTGAGGGGTACACTTTTTGTTTCGCCCGGATTGGCATCAACATTAAAACTGCCTTCTGTCACTTTTACGCCATTGTTCAAAAGTTCCCAACGGAAATCATAGTCTTTGAGATTGGTAAAAGAGAACTCATTTTTCACCTTTATTTTACCCTTTTGCCAGTCTTCGTTCTCAAACAATATATTTTGATAGCCTTTTTTAACTTCATAAATGCCTGGATGCGGATTGCGGTCAGCGTCCACCAAACCATTGTCCACAAAATTGCCGTCGTTGTAGCGGTCGTGGCTGCCTAAATCACCGCCATAAGCAAAATAGCTGCGCCCATCGGCTGTTTTTGTCCGAAGACCTTGGTCAACCCAATCCCAAATACAGCCGCCTTGCATATTGTCGGAAGCGCGAATCACATCCCAATATTCTTTAAAATTGCCATTAGAGTTGCCCATGGCATGGGAATATTCACACATGATATAGGGACGCGTTTTGGACTTATCATCCGAATATTTTTTCATATTGCTTACTGAGGGGTACATCGGACAGACTATGTCGGTATTCGAGTTTTCACCCGCTTGTTCGCTCATAACAGGGCGTGAATTGTCTCTTTTTTTAATCCAATCGTAGGTTTCATGGAAAACAGGACCGTTACCACATTCATTGCCCAATGACCAAACGACAACACACGCATGGTTTTTATCACGTTCTATCAAACGTTGTGTGCGGTCGTGGTGGGCAGGCTTCCATTGAGGGTCATAAGCTGTATGCCGCGATTTGTCGGCTGGCATTGACTGCATTTCAGCACCCAAACCATGTGCTTCAATATTGGCTTCGTCCACGACATACATACCATATTCATCGCACAATGCCAACCACATTGGGTCATTGGGATAATGCGATGAGCGACAAGTGTTTATGTTGAATTGCTTCATCAAAACAATGTCTTTCATCATCATATCACGGGTCATAACCTTACCTAAATCGGGGTCGTGTTCGTGCCGATTCACACCTTTTACAAGCACCCGTTTGCCATTGATTAAAAAGTCTTTGCCTTTAATTTCACTCCTACGGAAGCCGATTTTACTGCCTGTGGCTTCCACAACTTGCCCTTTTTCATTTTTTATACTAAGAATAGCCGTGTATAAATTGGGTTGTTCAGCACTCCATTGCGCTGGGGCAGTGACTTTACCGTCCATTTGTACTTTCATACTGAGGGGGGTGGTTTGGCTAAAAACCTTATTTTTGTTTTTATCAAAAATGGATAACTCGATGCTGTAATTAGCCTTTGGGTTTTTAACATCAATCGTTGCCGAAAGCGTGCCGTCCTTATAATTATCGTCTAAACCTGCTTTCACCCAAAAATCGGAGATATGCGTTGGCGATTTAGCCGTTAAAAACACATTCCGTTCGATACCTGAAATGCGCCACATGTCTTGGTCTTCGAGGTACGAACCGTCGTGCCAACGATAGACTTGAACGGAGAGGGTGTTGTTTCCTTTTTTCAAAAAAGGCGTAATATTGAACTCCGCAGGTGATTTTGCGACTTTTGACAAACCAACCGCTTGACCATTGACCCAAATGTATGCACAACCTGAAATAGAGCCAAAATGCAATATCACGTCTTTACCCGTCCAATTATCAGGCACCGTAAATGAACGCCGATAAGAGCCAACAGGGTTGTAAGCATGGTCAATAAAAGGCGGATTGACTGGGAAAGGGAAGACAACATTGGTATAAATCGGAATACCAAAACCATTCAATTCCCAGTTGCTCGGTACGGTCAATTCATGCCAATTCCAATCATTGAAACCGTCTTTGTAAAAGTCTTGTGGACGTTCTTCGGGCGTGTTGACGTAGTAAAATTTCCATGTCCCATTCAATGATTTGAAATTAGGGGATTTTGAAAAATCGTTGTCAAACACGTCTTCTGTATTTGGATAATCCATCGCAAATGTATGCGGCGGCAGTTGTCCAAGCTGCGTTACTGAGGGGTCCTCCCATTCTTTGTAACTGAACTTTACTTGTGACAATAATAGTGGTAAACAACTGATTATGAGTGTAAATACGATAAATACTTTTTTCATTTTTCTTTGATTTGAATAAAATTAAGAATACTTTTTGTCATTCTGAACGCAGTGAAATAATCTGTTTTTACAGTTTATTCAGGTTCTTTCACTGCGTTCAGAATGACAAAAAGGGCTTTTTTTTACA
>JANLQI010000014.1:0-3451 GCA_031367705.1 Saprospiraceae bacterium
ATAAAAAATATTTTTAACTAACCAATAAGTGTTAGCACATCTTTTTATGATTTTTTTGTAGTAAAATGAAAATCTGTGACATTTTTTCGGTCAAAAACTAATTCTGTGAGATGCGGCTATACAAAGCATTGATAATATCAACAACGATATCTTCACCGTCAGAAACTTGTTCAATTATTAAAGAGTCTTTTTCGTAAAATTGGGCGCGTTCAGCGATTTTATTTTCAATAAAACCCAACAAATCTGCATCTGTCCGACCTGCAAGAAGGGGTCTTTTATGTGTTTCAGTTTTAAGTCGAGACAATAGTAATTCAGGTGACGCTTTGAGGTAAATCGTAACGCCTTGCTCATTCATCCAATCCATATTGTTGTTAAAACACGCCGCTCCCCCACCCGTTGCGATGACGATGTTTTCCCATTTACCAAGACCCCTCAGTATTTCACTTTCTAATTGTCTGAAATATGTTTCTCCTTTATTTTCAAATATTTGAGCAATTGTTACCCCCTCAGTATGTTCAATAATATCATCAACATCCACGAATTGAAAACCCAATTTGGCTGCTAAAGGTCGTCCGACATAGCTTTTACCACTGCCCATAAAGCCGACTAAGAATATTTTCACTTAAATTTACTTTTTAATTTCAAAAAAGGTTTTTCTAAAAATTCATACGACACAGCGGAAAGCATTATCGAAAATAACGTTGCCCAAAAAGGGAATAAAAAATGAAATAGCGGATTCCTTTCAATCAAAGGAGAACCAGAACAGTCCGCTAAAATATACTCCACGACACGCACCGCAAAAATGTGATACACATAAATGCCGAACGAAATTTTGCCTAAATACTTCAACAAGGCAAATTCAAAATTAAAAACGGAATGTTGCGCAATAGCACAAGCGATGATGCCCACCGATATTAAAGTGTTGGCAATCTGTTCGTTGCCTTCTTTATGAGCATCTGGATAGTAGTGATTGCCTACTAAAAACATTAACATCGGCAGTAAAACCGACACTTGAAGCAACCAACTTAGGCTTTTAGACAACGGATACTGAGGGGTCATAAAACCACGGTGCAGCAACCATGCAAACAAAGCTCCTGTACCAAATTGCAAAAAACGGTTGGCTGTAAAATTGTATTGAAAACTGTGATAGGAAGGAAACCAGTCGTGCGGCGGCAAGTTGAGTACCAAACCGATGGCTACAAAAAGAAGAATGGTAGGCAGTAACCATTTTCTAAAAACCCAAAAAACGGGTGCCCACAACAGATAAAACTGCTCCTCAACGGCTAAAGACCAAAAATGACCGACTTGAAATTGGTTGCCAAGCTGCAAAAGTGTTTGGAAATTGATGCTAAAAGTACTTAAATACATAAGATTTTCAAGCAATTGTCCTTGTGATTGAACGAGCGGTGGATAACCTAACCAACCATCAAAAAACAGACTGAACGTTGTGCCACACAATATATAGGTGATACCAACGGCAAAATAAAGAGGCCAAATCCTTAAAAAGCGGCGCATATAAAAATGGCGAACTTTGACGGTTTGCGTTTCTTCAATTTCTTTCATCAACAAATAACTGATGAGAAAACCACTTAAAACGAAGAAGAAATCAACCCCAAAGCTGCCTAATTTATCGGCAAACGGTGAATAAACACGGATTCCAATCTCGTGACCTAACTTATCTGTTCCTTTAAAAAGCATAGATTGACAATGCCCAATGATGACGGCAAACGCCGCCAAAAAACGCAACCCATCTAAGTTTTTGAAATAAATATCTTCTTTTTTACCCACATTCATGCCGCAAATGTAATTCAATCTTTCAGCAATTTGTCCACGACTTTTCGCACGCCTGTTGTAGCGGGTTCAGCTAAGACGGTTAAGTTTTTACGCCGTTCTAACTCATAGTTAAGGGCAGGTTTCGGGTCAATGTAGTAAATATCCGCTTTGCTGTGTGCAAAACCAACCAAACCCGCAGCAGGATAAACTTGCATCGAACTACCGACAACGATAATCGTTTGGGCTTGCGTAACCGCTTCTGCCGCAAACTGAATCATCGGCACATCTTCGCCAAACCAAACGATATGTGGGCGCAATTGTGAGCCATCCGTTGCTTTATCGCCTAAATTTATATCATTATCGCAATCAAAAATCAAATCTGGATTGATAGATGAGCGTGATTTTCGGAGTTCGCCATGCAAGTGTATCACGTGTTTACTTCCTGCACGCTCGTGCAAGTCGTCCACATTTTGGGTAATAATAGTGACTTTATATTCTTTTTCTAATTCCACCAAAGCCGAATGCCCTGCATTGGGTTCGACATCAAGTAATTGACGGCGGCGGTCATTATAAAATTTCAAAACTAAGGCAGGGTCTTTTATGAAACCTTGTGGCGTGGCAACATCTTCTATGCGATGATTTTCCCACAAACCATCGGCATCGCGAAAGGTTTTAATACCGCTTTCTGCACTGATGCCCGCACCTGTCAGAACAACTATTTTATTCATATTTTGGTAAAATTAATTTGACTTAATAAAATATCTTAAAAATCAATTTTGACTTAATAAAATATTTTTTATTTTAAATTTGACTTAACAAAATATCTTTTTTCAAACAAATTGACTTTCGATAAAAAGAAATAAAATTAAGTAAATCAGATACAAATTTCACGAATTACACGAATTAAGTTGATTTTTTTGTTGCAGTTTTTATTGTTGTACCATAAAATTGATTAAAAATCATTCGTGTAATTAGTGAAATTTGTGTCAACTAAGTATTTAATCCAAATCAAGCAAACCTTCGGGCAATGCCATCATTATTTTTTGTCCTTCATCGTCTCGTTTAAGCACAAAAGCGACATTTAACGGAATCAAAACCTCACGGTCTTCAATCTCTATAACCGCCATTTCTTGTTGTGGAAATTCCAAAACATCTACTATAACACCTATCGCATTGTCGCCATCAAAAATGGTGTAACCGATACATTTTTCGTATTCCAAACCGTCGTTTTCTACTTCAAATTCGCGGAATTCGTCGGGAATAATGTCTTCTTCGCGCAAAAAGAGTTCTTTATTGGCAATATACATTGCGCTTTCGGGATTATCAATATCCTCAAATTTGCCAATCGTCATATTGCCTACACGAATGTCGTCCACAAAAAAAGGCGTTGGTTTACCTTTAATTTGTAGGATAACAACATCTACATTCATCAAGTCTTCGAGATAACGCTCGGTTACTTGCAGCTTTATTTCGCCTTTCAAGCCATGCGGTTTTTTTGTATAACCGATGGATATTAATTTTCCTATCACTTCTTTTTGATTTTTTAGACCACTGATTGGACTGATGGGGCGGGTTTTGACAGTTTTTTTTTGGTGCAGGATGTTAAAAAAAAAATGTAAAAAAGGCGCAAAAACCCCAAAAGTGGGGGTAAAAAAAAAAAATAAATGTGTGGGAAAAT
>JANLQI010000047.1:0-12095 GCA_031367705.1 Saprospiraceae bacterium
AGGTTTTCTATTTTTTGCAAAAAATAGAAAACCTATTCAATTTCCGTTTACTATACCTGAAACAGAGACATAAATTCACAACTAACAACAAGAATGTACTAAAATTATGGCAAAAAAACCTAATCTAACCTTTTGGCAAATCTGGAACATGAGTTTCGGATTTCTTGGTATTCAGTATGGCTTTGGTTTACAACAGGCGAATATGTCGCCTATTTATCGCTATTTGGGAGCAGATGAAGCCTCTATTCCAGGTCTTTGGCTTGCAGGCCCTTTAACAGGACTGCTTCTGCAACCGATTATTGGTGCGCTGTCTGACAAAAGTTGGTCAACTCGTTTTGGACGTCGGAAACCTTATGTTTTCTTTGGGGCTATTGTGGGCAGTATTGCCATGATTCTGATGCCCAATTCGTCGTCTGTCTTGATGGCAGCGTGTTTGATGTGGCTACTCGATGCGGGTTTGAATTCCTCTATGGAACCTTTCCGCGCCTTTGTCGGCGATATGCTCAATAAAGACCAACGACCAACGGGCTTCTCGGTTCAGTCGTTTATGGTCGGTTTTGGGCAGACATTGGCTAATTTGATGCCTTTTATTTTGCCAATTATTGGTATTTCTATGGCGATGTCAGCTGATGAACAAACGCTCTCTCACGGCATTCCTAACTCGGTGCGTTATCCTTTTTATATCGGTGGAGCGTCCATTTTGGTCACTGTTTTTTGGACAATGTACACCACCAAAGAGTACCCGCCAGAGAATGATGATTACAAAAAAGTACATGTTTTTACAGCTGAACAAAAGAAAAACATTACTTTTTGGCATTTATCATTAGCCATTGGCGGTGGTTTGATGGGCGGTTTATTTGCGTCTCGTACTGGCGGTTTTGTATCTGGATTGATATGGGGCGGGGGTGTTTTGTCTCTCTTGTATGTTATTTTGTGGCTACCTGTTTTCAAAGAAATTCTTGCATCACTTTCCGAAATGCCCAAAGTGATGAGGCAGCTTTGGTGGGTCAAATTTTTCACATGGTACGGTCTGCCTTTGATGTGGCAATATCTGTCGTTGGCAGTTGCCAAATATGCTTTCAACGCTGCCAGTCCAGAAGCCAATAAATTAGGTTTTGAAGAAGGCACAAAATGGGGCGGCTTGTGTTTTGCGATGTTTAGTATTATGTGTGCAATCATTTCCGTTCTCATGCCGCGCATCGTTAAAATAATTGGCAGCAGCCGTGCGACTCATGCGGTCTTTTTATGTATCGGTGCAGTTGGTTTTTTCAGCACCTTGTTATCAAATGATAAATACATCTATTTGATGGGTATGTCGCTGATCGGTTTGGCGTGGGGTTCCATTATGTCTATGCCTTATTTGATGTTGGCAAATGCCGTTTCAGGTGAAAAAATGGGCGTTTATATGGGTATTTTCAACGGATTCATCTGCGTACCGCAATTTATCGGTATGTTGACCGTACCGCTTTTCTATAAATCTGTTTTAGGTGATGACCCACGCAATGCACTTATTTTGGCGGGTGTGTGTATGGTTTTAGCCGCAGCATCCTGTTTTTTGGTGACTGAAAACAAAGCTGAACAAGCGACTTAAACTTAATGGATAATGGATAGTTGATAATTTAAAGCGTTGAAAACCAGCTTGTTATCTAAATTACTGTTGGGCGAACCATTTTCAATTGAGTGTAAAACGACACAAATATTTACGAGAAAAAACTAAAAAATATCCCTTTTTACTGAGGGGGTGTTTTTTGTTTTTGAAAAACTACTTTTGTAAATTATCCATTATCCATTATCCATTATCCATTATCCATTATCCATTATCCATTATCCATTATTTTGAAAATTATCATCATAGGCGGCGGTGCAGCAGGTTTTTTTGCAGCCATAACAGCCGCAGAAGCCAATCCAAGTGCTGACGTGACCATTTTGGAACGCGGTAAAGACGTTTTGCAAAAAGTAAAAGTCTCAGGCGGTGGACGTTGCAACGTTACGCACGCTTGTTTTTTACCCAATGAATTGGTTAAAAATTATCCCCGTGGCGAGAAGGCATTGTTAAGCCCATTTATGCGTTTTTCGGCAGAAGATACTATTCAGTGGTTTGAACAAAGGGGCGTTGAATTAAAGACCGAAGACGACGGGCGCATGTTTCCTGTTACTAATAAATCTCAAACGATTATTGATTGTTTAGAAGCTCAAGTAGAGCGTTTAAACATCAAAATACTGAGGGGGTATCGTGTCGAAGATTTAAAACAAGTTGATAATCAATGGCTTGTGAAAACCAATCGTCAAAGTTTTGAAGCGGATAAAATGATGGTTGCTGCGGGCAGTTCGACAGCCGTTTGGGATTTATTGAAAAAATTAGGACATACCATCATCGAGCCAGTGCCTTCGCTTTTTACGTTTAATATCAAAGATAACCGTATTGATGGCTTGGCAGGCTTGAGCGTTCCCAACGCTTCGATTCAAGTAGAAGGTACAAAGCTTAAAACGTCGGGTCCACTTCTGATTACGCATTGGGGCATGTCGGGCCCAGCCATTCTCAAACTATCGGCTTGGGGGGCAAGGGAGTTGTATGACCTTGATTATCAATTTGTTATACGCATCAATTGGATTGGACAGAACAATGTTGAAGAAGTGAAAAATGCTTTAACGTTGGACATTAAAACAAAAAATCTAAAAAGACTCATCGTCAAGACCCCTCAGTATAATATACCTACAAGGCTCTGGTTACGCTTTTTGGATGCAGCTAACATTACTGAAAACATGATTTGGGCAGATATTTCTAAAAAACAAATTCAAATACTTGCTGAACAACTCGCACAAGGCAGTTATAACGTCAAAGGTAAAAGCACTTTTAAAGAAGAATTTGTCACAGCAGGAGGTGTAAAACGCGATGAAGTGAACTTCAAGACCTTTGAAAGCAAGGTATTGCCCAACCTCTTTTTTGCAGGCGAAATATTAGATATTGATGCCATCACAGGCGGTTTCAACTTTCAAGCCGCTTGGACAGGTGGCTGGATTGCAGGGCAAACCATGGCTTTTTAACAACTAAAGTGACCCAACTGCGTAGCCAATCACCAAGCAAGCCGTGCCAATAATAATGCGATCGAGCCATTTCAAACGGATGCTTTTCTTCATGAATTTTTCCGCATTGGTCAAGTGTTCCAATGATTTATCTAAATTTTTAGTCGCTTTATCAAGGCTTTCATTCGCAATATTAAGCGTTGTGACACCTTTGTCAGCCACCTTTTTTGTTTCATCAACAAATTTTTGGCTAATATCATTTGTTTTATCGGCATTTGCCAACAGCAATTTATAATATGATTTGCATGAATCAAGCGACGACTCGTAATGTCGTATGAGTGCCGAAACAATAGAGTCTTGGTTGTCAGTTTCGATAAGGTCGCGTAAGTCTTCCAACTTTTTATAATAGGTATAACGGTGGTCATTGATTAGATAAACCAAGTCTGCATCAATAGTCAAAACAGTCCCTTTTTTAAATGGACGAGGTAGTTCAGGGCTTTCGCTAAAAGCAACTTCGACGCGGTGTAAATGCTTAAAATTAACACCGATAAGCGTATCTTGCGCCCATAATGATGGGCTTAACAATAAACACAATGTAACTAAAAGACCATTTTTCATTATTTTTTAGGTTTTAAATTGTCGTTAGTGAGGATGATTCGTCTTGACATTTTGTCCTTTAAATACTCAATTAATTATTGGTTTTTGGGTTCTCTGTCTAAATTCATAGCTCTAATTTCTTTCAAAAGGTTGAGGCGGCTTTTTTTAATATCTTCATAACTCGATTTTGAAGACGTTATCGCCTCATTACTTTTCTTAATCATGGCATCAAAAGAAGATTTCATGCGCTCACGTTCAACCCGTAGGTAATTGAGTTCAGTGGTGGCGCGGTCAGCTGCCGAGCTTAATTTTGTCAGTTCCGATTTTACAAGGTCAATATTTTGGCGCGCAGAGTCAATATTGGCTTTCGCTTCATTGATTTGTTTTTTGGCTTCGCCAATTTCAGTCAAGGCTTGTTTAAGGTTTTGGTCGGCTCTAAAAACCATCGTTCCAACCCAAAGCATGGAACCTGCAAGCAGTATTTTAGTCGCGATGTTTGCTTTTTCGATCATTGTGTTTGGCTTTTAACGAAAGAAATTAATATTGTTAATATTTGATTCTTAACCACAATTATACTTTATTTATAGATATTTAACAAATAAATTAAGGTATTTTTGCCTCAAAGCCTAATATTGTCCTTTCATTATTTTTATCATACAAATAATAGAAACCTTATGATTCAATCACATTCTCCTAAAAAACTATGGGAATTGCCTGTAACAGCAAGAAGTATGACGAGAATAAACCGATATAAGCGTTGGTTGCGCCGTCATTATCAATTAGATTTTAATAACTATGAAGAGCTTTATCAATGGAGTGTCGAAAAACCAGCAGATTTTTGGCAGTCTATTTGGCAATATTTCAATGTCAAATCATATGCGCCTTATAAGAAAGTGCTTTCTGATGATGCGATGCCACATGCCCGTTGGTTTGAAGGCGCAACGCTCAATTATGTAGAGCATATTTTCAGTGGCAGAACGGATTTTAGCCCCGCCATCAAGTTTTTGTCCGAAGATACCCCCCTCAGTACAATGAGCTGGGATGAGTTGGAAAATCAAGTGACTCATCTGGCGGCATTTTTGAAAGAAAATAGCGTTGTAAAAGGCGACCGAGTCGTTGGTTATTTGCCCAATATTCCCGAAGCCGTTGTCGCTTTTTTAGCAACAGCCAGTTTAGGCGCAATATGGTCAAGTGCCTCGCCCGACTTCGGAACGGCTTCCGTCATTGACCGTTTTGCTCAAATTGAACCTAAAATATTGTTTGCTGCCGATGGCTACCGTTACGGTGGAAAAGCCTTCAATCGCTTGGGTACAATTGAAGAAATAGCCCAACAGTTACCGACGCTGGAAAAGGTCGTTATCATTCCTTTTTTAGATAAAAAGTTTGAAAACTACCCTAAAACAGTTTCTTTTTCCCATACAACTTGGCAAAATGCCTTAAATACTGTTGAGGAACGAAATCCCGATAACATCGGGAAGGGGGGCAAATTAACTTTTGAACCCGTTGATTTTGCACATCCTTTGTATATTTTGTTCTCTTCAGGCACAACAGGCATACCCAAAGCTATTGTGCATGGGCATGGTGGAATATTGTTAGAGCATTCGAAGTATTTGGCTTTTCACAATGATCTCAACGCAGGTGAAACCTTTTTTTGGTATTCCACAACGGGGTGGATGATGTGGAATTTTGCAATTTCGAGCCTTTTATTGGGTGGGACTTTACTCATATATGATGGCTCACCAGCTTATCCGTCCTTAGATTTTTTATGGCAATTGGCAAACGATGCGATGGTTGTTCATTTTGGTACAAGTGCGCCTTATATCGTTTCTTGTATGAAAGCAGATTTTGATGCGAAAGAAGCAAAAATCAAACTTAAATATTTGCGTTCCATCGGTTCCACAGGCTCGCCTTTGCCTGACGAAGCGTTTTCCTACATATATGAACACATTAAAAAAGACGTTTGGTTGGCTTCCATTTCGGGCGGTACTGATGTTTGTACAGCTTGGGTAGGCGGCAATATTTTACTTCCTGTGGTTGAAGGCGAAATTCAATGCCGTTGTTTGGGCTGTGCTATGGAAAGTTGGGACGAATTAGGAAATCCAGTTATTAATGAAGTAGGGGAGATGGTGGTCACAAAGCCTATGCCTTCCATGCCTGTTTTCTTTTGGGATGATAAAAATTTTGAAAAATACACGGCTTCTTATTTTGAAATGTACCCCAACGTTTGGCGGCATGGCGATTGGTTGAAAATCACTGAGCGTCAATCATTGATTATCTATGGACGCAGCGATGCAACCCTCAATCGGCAAGGTGTACGCATCGGAACGGCTGAAATTTATCGAGTTTTAGATACGATTACGGAGTTGAAAGATGCCTTGATTGTCAATTTAGAACTGAAAGGTGGCGAGCATTTTATGCCCCTTTTCGTGGTCTGTACTGAGGGGGTGGTTTTAGACGATAATTTGAAATCTAAAATTAAAAAGTCACTTCGCGAAGCCTATTCACCCCGTCATGTACCCGATGATATTATCGAAGTTTCCGATATTCCTTATACGATTTCAGGTAAAAAATTGGAAGCACCCATCAAAAAAGTATTGATGGGTGTAGCCCTCAGTAAAGCGGCCAATTTAGGCAGTGTGCGGAATCCAAAGGCTTTAGATTTTTTTGTAGATTTTGCTTCAAAAACAGCATCAAGCCATTGAATCATTCACAAAATCGAGCTTATTCATGAGCCACAAGAGGTAGACAAATGAAATAACTAAAATAATGACAAGACCAATAATCGGCAGTAAGCCGACAGCTACAACACCCCAAAGCGAGGTTTGGGCTGATTGAAAAATGGCATTGTTGTTTTGATTGATATGCTCTTGATAGTATTGAACAAAATCACCGAGGTTGTCTTGAAAAACGATATAACTGGGCTTTAAATCCTTAAAAAAATAGTTTTTTGACTCTACTGCAAGAGTTTTTTTAGTCGTTATAAAGTTGTCAACATTCTTGAAATAAGTCATGCGACTTTCAATCAGTTGTTGAAAAAAAGTGTCGTCTTTGATATTGAGAGATGAACTCATGCGTAAATTGCTGATATAGATATCAATATCCTGATTCACAAGTTGCCACTTTGAATACAGACTATCCACTTGACTGTTATCCTTTGTTTCAAGGACTTCAAAAAGCCTAATAAAATTTTGATTGGAAGTAGAAGTCCATTTTTGGAATGTGTCGAAATTACTACTCTCGACTTCTACGAGTTTATTGTACTTTTCATTCGATGAATAAAGGAGATAAGTACAGCCAATAATGGCGGCTATTTGGAAAAAAATGCAAATAATGATGAAATTATTTGTCGTGTTTTTTCCTTGTTTGTTGGTTTGGATTGAGTTATTCATAAATGTAAATTCTTTTCAAATGATGTTTTATATGTTTATGTGCTCTGTGAACATTTGTTATTGGCATTTCATTTAAAGTGATATAAATATTCTAAAAAGCAAAGGTATATTGATATTTTTTAGTTGACTATAATTTTCATTAAAATATTAATCCAAGTATAATATTATTTTTTCCAACAGAATACAATCATTGAAATAATTATATTCCTAAAATATTCCATAAAAAAAACGCCTGTTTTCCGAAAGAAAACAAGCGTTTTTTATAATACAAAAATCAAACCATTACTTCACTTTCACTCGAATCCCTTCCGAATGACTTGTAAATTCAGGTGCATACATACATTGTATCGTCGTTACACCATTTGACATATCGCCGCGATGACTGACCACCAGAGGATATTCAAAAACATAAGTACCGCGTGGCAGATAATCGAAAAAGAAGTTAGTAGCCGCATCGCGTGTACTTTCGTAGTAGCCCAAGCCACCTTGCCATTTGTATTGACTCAAAACATTAGTAGGTTCTAAGCCCGAAGCGCGCATGTCTTTCATGTGGACAAATTCCATATCTCTATCAACCCGTAACTCAATTCTGACCTTAATTTTGTCGCCTGTACTGAGGGGTGTCTTTTCGTCTATCGGCTTCATTATCAAACCTTTATCACCGTTTTCTTCTTTGAAAAGTTTTTTTTTCATCTTCAAAGGTGTGGCTTCAAACATTTTTATTTTGTCCAAATTTTCAAAATATTGCCAATACATGGCACCCCAAGCAACGACTTTATTCGGGTTTTTGACTTCCACCGTTGCCATTTTTGACGTAATATCGGCTTTGTCAAAATCAGTTTTGAAGTAGCCCGTTCCTGCTTCTTTATCTATTTTTGAGACATCTAACGCTTTGCCACCTACGGAAATGGATAAATCTGTATCGTCCAGTAACCAGTTATCGCCTGTTTTTAATAATGCGTAAACAGCTGATGCAGTAGCTTTTGTGGTTTTCCAAGCATTGGTTTGCTTGTTTTTCAACAACCACAATTTCAAATTATCAACCGCTTTGTCGTCTTTTACTTCGTTAAACAATTCAATCATTAAAGATTGTGTTTCAATTGGCATTTCGTACCAATAAAAACCGTTTGCCGTTTTCCAATACATGCCCATTTCCTCGCTGTTTATCGCTTTTTCTTTCAACGATGCAACGATTTTTGCAGGAGTCGTGAATTTCCCAAAGACATCATTGGAGTAACGCATCAAAGCCAAAGCCAATAAGCCTTGTTCGTATTGACTTTTTTTCAAACCATACTTTTCACCTTGTTTCAAGAAATATTCAAGGATTTTTACTTGACCAACTGTTTGATTTTGGAAAAAAGAACGTGTATAAAGATAGTGAATCACCAACGATGACAAGTTGTCATCTTCCATTTTCAAGTGACCCTTAGCCGCTTCTTTTTCCAAATCATTGTAATATTCCACAGCCCGTTCATCGCAATAAGTGACCGCTTTTGCAATCATTTCCTTGGTTTTTAGGTCTTCATTAAGCGTTTTTACGCCCAATTTGTCCAAATGACCGAACCCCTCAGTAATATATTGCGTGATGTACCAACTGTCACGACCGCCAGGAAACCAAGCAAAACCGCCGTTGCTCAACTGTCTTTCTTGCATCTTTTTCACGGCGTTTGTTGATTCATTCGCCATGCGGTTTAAGTCAAACAACAAACCAACGTTTTGCTTCTGAATGGCTTCATTTTGAGCTTGTAAAACCCAAGGCGTTTCTTCCAGCAAAGCATATTTCAATTCTTGATTTTTTGACAAATTGGACAACAACGCCTTTGTATCAATTGCCTTCCAACGGTCAAAAACCGCTTTTATTTTTGGATGTGCATTAGCCACCGAAGTCGCTAAACTGTTGGCATAATAACGTGAGAAAATCTGCTCAGTACATTCATACGGATACTCCATCAAATAAGGCAAGGCTTGAACGGCATACCACGCAGGGTTTTGCGTAAATTCAAGCGTTAACTTATTGTTTGTCAAAGTATTAGATGTATTGTTTTTCAAAGATTCCAAAGTGAATTTCTTTGTTTCACCACCTCTGATACTCATTGGTAAGGTCTCTGTCACGAGCATACGATTGGTCAAAACAGGCAATGTATTTTCCTCACCATCGCTGAAACTACCCGATTTGGCAATGACTCGATAAGTTACCGCTTGTACTTTTCCAATCGGAATTTTCAGTTTCCAAGCCAAAGGCGTGCTTTCACCACCATTGACATCAAAAGACAATGTTGCATCTTTGTTATCCAACAAATCATCAATTGGTTTCATGCTCAAAGCGTCGAACAATTCGAGTTTTGCAGACCCCCTCAGTATAGAAGCGGTCATATTGGTCACTTTTGCCGTAAATTCGATTTCATCACTTTCACGCAAAAAACGCGGTGCATTAGGGAAAACCATCAAATCCTTTTGCGTCACAACCGTTTTTTCAGAAAAACCTATCTTCAAATCCGTTGTATGCGCCATCGCCAAGAATTTCCAACGTGTCAATGCCTCATTCATTTTGAATTTAACAATGACATTACCCTCCATGTCGGTCATCAATTCTGGAAAAAAGAAAACCGTTTCATTGAGATTTGTGCGGATTTTTACGCCAGATAAATCCTCCGTTTTTTCTTGTGGGCTTTCTTTTTCAGCCGGGTTGTCGCTCTTTGCTACCGTATCGGCTTGTATTTTACCTCCCGACGGTGGCGGTGGTGCGGCTTCCCGCATTTTTTTCGCTGCGGGCTTTCCCATTCCTTGTACGGTTACGGATTCCATTTCAACATTACTCATCATTGGCGCAGAAGACCTCATATAAAGTACAGGCGGATTTCCACTATAAAAATTAAAGCCAAACCATTGTAAAGACCGATACGTTTTCGTTTCTTCACCATAATTGCCCCCCTCAGTAGGATAGTAAAAACCCATGGAATAGGTTTCGCCAAACGTCGGTGCATTGTAGCGGTAAATCGGATAATGCGTCGGATAAAGGCTTAATGCCCAATGGTTTGCCGCAAATTGGTCAAGTGAGGCATCGTACATGGTCGCAGCCATTTCTGCAAGGGCTTTGTCCTTGTCTTTGCCACTGATTTTGATGCGCCATTCTTCTTCGCTGCCTGGCTCCATTTTATCCCTAAACGTTTGATATTCAAAGTTTAACTCCTTATTAGAAAAAGGAATAACAATCGTTTTAGTCTCCAAAGTCGAGCGATTATCCATCACATAACTGATGTGCAAAAAGATATTGCCCCGGTATTCTTCTTCCAATTTTACGGCATAATCAACCATGCCTTCAATCGGATGCCAAGAGCGTTTGACTATTTTTCCATTGATTTCTTCTTCAATTAAGACGTTCAAACGTTCTGCAGACGTGCCATAATGCAGCGTTGCGGTTTCTTTCGGCTCATAAATATCTTTGTCAAGCCAAGAGAAATACGTTTTGTTGGCGGGTACAATATCGTCACCTGTATCATAAATAAGGACGTGTTTGACGAGTTCAATTTTTTCTCCCGTGGCATCTGTCGTTTCGATTGTGAAGCGATACACACCTCTGTCATATTTTTTAATGTCGCTGACATTGACAAAACTTGTATCTGTTCCCGCATCTGTTGCGGGCAAAGCCTTTGTTGAAAAAGTCGTTTCAGACACCACACGTTTAACACCCCAATTTTCAACTTTATCCTCATTTTTGTAAGGAATAAGTGGGAAATCACGCCTAAAAACATCTTCTGCAATCGTATGTGTATCGGGCGTTGCCCAATAACGCTCAATATAAGGACGACGTGGCGATGTCAATAATTCAATTTTTACCTTACCATTTGCGCTCAACGGCTGCCCATTTAAGTTGTTGGTTGTGATTTTAACCGCCTTCGCTTCTTTGCGATTGACTTCAAGCGGTAAATCAATATCGAGATTCAAAGATATATAACCGATTGAAACACTAGCTTTTGTGCTGTGTGTTTCACCATTGATGTCTGTGACATCGGCATAAACGGCATAATCGAAAACAGGTTTTTTATCCTTTGGAATAGACAAATCGGGTAGTGCTTTGAAAGTGATTTCAAAGACACCTTTTGCATCAGTTGTCGTTTCGCCATGTGCAATTTCTTGACCCGCCGAAGCGTAAGGATTCCAACCCCAATAACGCCAATACGGGAAACGTACTTCGCGGACAACACGGTACTTTACCTTCGCACCATCAATATTAGAACCTGCAAAAGCCTTCGCTTCCCCTTTTACTTTTACGTCTTGATTTAAAGTAAAATCACCCGTTAAAGGCAGCATTTTTACTTCAAATTTAGGACGTTTGTATTCTTCAACTCTAAAACTGACTTGTCCACCGATACTTGCTTGAATACTCATATTGCCCAGTAAACCTGCGTTGGGTGCTGTAAAAAAGCCATTAATTGTACCAAAACTGTTTGTTGTGAGCTTTAAACTGCTGATTTTTTGCCGATTGACATCATAAAACGTGACTTCAACTGGTTCGTTTGTTTTTAACTTAGGTATTTTAGACCCCTCAGTATTTCTGCTATAAACCAAACCTTTGAAATAAACGGTTTGCCCAGGACGGTAAATCGCTCTGTCTAAAAAGAACTGTGTTTGCGTTACTGTTCGATTTTCAGGCTGATAGAAATAATTGGAAAAGCCATCACCCGTTATGAGCGAGTCCTTGCCATAAATGAACTTTGTTGTAAAGTATTTTTCCTTTGGCAAACGTGAATAAACGAAACCATTGCGGTCACTAATCGTCGTGCCAATTTTAATTTTGTCTTCTATACGTGTTTTAGGATTGTAACGGTTTTCCCAAAACTCAACCGTCACACCCGCCAAAGGCGCACCTGACGAGCGGTCAAGTACGACAAACTCATTTGGTTCGTCAGCACTTGTGCGCTGCCAATAGGCGATATTTGAAACATTAAATACAGTGTAACTGACTTTTGCGCTGTTTTTGACGGAATAATTATTGTTGTCGGCAGCTAAAACGAGGTACAAACCATTGGGCAATTTGTCTATTTTGATTTCGGTTGTGTGCGGGTTATAATCACCGTCATTGGG
>JANLQI010000079.1:0-5053 GCA_031367705.1 Saprospiraceae bacterium
ATGAATATGTATGGCGTTAAAAAGATTGTTACTGCGTGTCCGCATTGTTTTAATACTTTAAAAAATGAATACCCTGCGCTCGGTGGTCATTATGAAGTCGTGCATCATGCGTCATATTTACAAAGCCTTATCAACGAAGGTCGCTTGAAAATTGAAGGCGGTGCGTTCAAGGGAAAAAAAATTACATACCATGACTCTTGTTATATTGGTCGTGCCAATGGCATTTATGAAGCACCGCGTGAGGTTTTAGCGCAGTTAGATGCTGAGTTAGTAGAGTTGAAACGGTGTCGTACCAATGGCTTGTGCTGTGGTGCGGGTGGCGCTCAAATGTTCAAAGAAGATGAGCCTGGCGATAAGCGCATAAACATAGAAAGAGCAGAAGAAATCTTAGAAACTGATGCGACAATCGTTGCGGCAAACTGCCCATTTTGTATCACCATGTTGTCTGATGGTATGAAAGCAAAGGACAAACAAGACGATATTATGGTCTATGATTTGTCTGAACTCATAGTTAATAATAATGGGTGGTAGTACGGAAATCCCTTGTAATATTATTACAATGAATCATTAACACTCGAAAAATGCTGTTTTCTTACGAAAGCAGCATTTTTTTTTAGAAACCGCTCTATATTTGTATAAGCAAATGAGCATCCATTGTTAAATCTTTAAGATATTTTTAGAAACAAAACTAATATAACTTTTAACTTTAATAGTTGTTACTTCTATTTTGAACCCAAGTCCCAATGACAGAAGGTTAACAAAATGAGGTTTAATAAATGGGGTTCCAAAAACCGTAGTTCCCTCGCCAATCTTACGATTGCGCGAGGGTTTTTTCATTTAATGATGAATGATAAATTATGAATGATGAATTTTTTTTTTCAAATTCATCATTCATAATTTATCATTCATCATTAAATGATTATCTTTGCGCCGCTTTAAGAGCTAAAACAGATTTTCGTAATCGTATTTGGTTAACAATTTTAAAAAAAACAAGACAATGGCAATTTATCTGTCAAAAGAAAAGAAAGAAGAAATTTTCCGTACACACGGAAAAAGTGAAAAAGACTCTGGCTCAACAGAAGGTCAAGTGGCTTTATTTACTTTCCGCATCGCGGAGTTATCTAAGCACCTTCAAACCAACAAACAAGACCACTCTTGCCGTCGTGCATTGTTGGCTTTGGTTGGTCAACGCAAGCGTACTTTGGCTTATCTTCATCATAAGGACATCGCTCGTTACCGTGCAATCTGCGAAAAATTAGGTATTCGTCATACGTAAGAAATTTAAAACTTCGCAATATAAAAACGCTCAACTGCTTCTGTGGTTGGGCGTTTTTCATTTTGCCCCCAATATGCAAAATGTCTATTTTACTCCTACCACAATACTTTCGCGTTTCATAATATTCAAAAACGTTAATTTTTAATAAATAATCGCGAAATAATTTGGTGAATAAAAATATGCGTTTTAGTATTGCATTATGTATGACATAATAAATAATTATTCGCAAAATTAAATTCACCAAGTTATGATGAAAAAAATCCTTTATCGGCTAATCCTATTGGCTCTGGCTTTACTCTCGCAACAGGTTTATGCTCAAGACAAAAGCATCAGTGGCATAATTACAGATGAAACAGGCAAGCCTATGGAGTTTGTCTCTGTCGTTGTCAAAGGCACAAGCAATGGTACTATTTCTGCTGAAGATGGCAGTTTTAGTTTGAAAATACCACAAGACGCAACGACTTTGGTGTGCAGTTTTGTCGGTTATGCTTCTTTGGAGGTTAATATTAGTGCATCTCCTATCAACGTCAAAATGAAAATGGCGGGTAATTTAGATGAACTCGTGGTCGTCGGTTATGGCACACAATCACGACAAAAAGTGACGAGTTCGATTGCCAAATTAGACCAAGATGTTTTAACCAATACACCAAGAGCCAATATCGGTAGCGCGCTTCAAGGCACTTTGCCAGGCTTGCAAGTGGTCAATTCTTCGGGTTCACCAGGTGCTACGCCGCTTATTTTACTGAGGGGGGGTGCTTCTATCAATAGCCCAGGTGCGCCGCTTATTGTGGTGGATGGTATCATCACAGCGTATAATGATATTGCTTCAGAAGATATTGCTTCTGTCGAGCTATTGAAAGATGCCGCTTCCACAGCTATTTATGGTGCGCGTGCCAATAATGGTGTTATTTTGATAACAACCAAACAAGGTAAAATTGGTACATCACAAATCAGTTACAAATACACCAATGGCTTGAATCGGAGACGGGAAAGTTATAAGTATTTGAATGCCAAGGACTTTATCACTTATACGCGACAAGGTAATTTAAATTCACAAGTTTCAGCCGCAGCTGTTGAAACACGGAGAGGCTTTGGTCTATTGACAGATACTGCCAATTTATCCTCTTTTGATATTCGTCGTTATACCGCAGCAAATGCCAATCTTTTAAGCAGTGGTTGGGATACTGTTGCAGACCCTTATGGCGGTGGTCCAATCATTTTTAAAGACCATGGTGGCGAAATTGAAGACCTTATATTTAGGGATACCCGCACCGATGACCATTATATCAATTTTATGGGTGGCAATGAAAAAGGTAAATACTTTGCCAGTTTTGACTATTACAAAGAAAAAGGTGTCATTGTTGGCTCTGATTACAAGCGTTTTTCAGGCGATATTAATGGTTCTTATAGAGTAAAACCGAATGTAGAAGTGACAACAGGCGCAACGTTTTCAACGTCTTCGCAGTTAGGAACTTTAGGTTCTGAAGTGAATACGATTTATAGAAACTTAAATGTTTGGCCCACTTTTAACCCTTGGATTGATGCTGCCAAAACAATTCCAAACCCAGGAAATGGCAATACAGACGGAAATCCACTTTATTGGTTGGGCAAAACAGATAGGCGCAATGAAGTCAATCGGATAACTGCCAATGCTTCCGTAAAATGGGACATCATCCCCGGGCTATTTGTCAAAGGTACGGCTGCAGGTTATTTATTTGAAGGTATTGACGAGTCTTTTACGAGAGCGACGCAGTTATATAACAATATCTACAGAAATCCGCAAAACTATAGCAATACAAGCCGTCCTTCATCTTCTTCGTTTGGTCGCTCATTTCAACAGCAGTATAATGCCATAATAAACTATTCAAAAACGTTTAATAAAGTGCATAATACTGAAATTATGTTGGGTACAGAGTATTATGGCACAAAGGCTTATGACCTTCAAGCAGCAGGTACGAATGCGCCAACTGATGATATTGGTACGGTAAACGCAGCGACAACTTTTGGGGCGGGTTCAAACTTTTCAAGCAAATCGGAATATAGAATTGCCTCTACTTTTGGGCGTTTCAACTACGATTATGACAATCGGTTTTTATTGACGCTTGTTTTTAGACGTGATGGTGTGTCAAGTCTTGCAGAAGCAAACAGATTTGGTTTTTTCCCGGGCATGAGTGCGGGTTGGAATTTGCACAAAGAGCCTTTCTTCCAAAACAGTAAATTAGCAAATGTTATTTCAACCTTAAAACCACGTATCAGCTATGGTCAAAATGGCAACGTATCGGGCTTAGGTCGTTATGAAGTGCAAGGTGGTTATGGTTCAACGGGTTTATACAATGGGAATGCAACGTTTTTAAATACGGGTATTATCAATACAGATTTGCGTTGGGAAAAAAGTAAAACAACAGATGCAGGTTTAGATTTAGGCTTATTCAACAACAAAGTGACGCTACTTTTTGATTATTACGACAGAATAACCAGTGATTTGTTGACCAATTTGGCTCTCCCGGGTTATACAGGTTTTAACTCTTTAAGAACCAATCTCGGCACGTATCAAAACAAGGGTTACGAAATGGCTGTCAATGCCAATGTTTTCAATAAACCCAATGGTTTGAAAATTGATATTGGCGCAAATGCATCTTTCGTAAAAAATAAAATATTGAAATTGCCGACAAATGGTAACGAAAACAATAGACAAGGTGGTCTGCAAATTTTTGACCCTGCCACTGGAAAAGTGATATGGGTTGGCGGCTTGCAAGAAGGTCAAACTTTGGGCGATATTTATGCTTACAAACAATTGTCTATTGTTAAAAACACATCAGAATTGGAAACGCTTGCCAATAGATGGGATGCTATTGCCTTGATTGGTGGCTCGAACAGACCAGGTACTAATAAAATTTCTTTGGGCGATGTCAATTGGTCAGATTTAGATAAAAACGACACCATAGATTCGAGAGACCAAGTAAGGATTGGGAATATTTTTCCAAAATGGACAGGCGGCTTTTCTCTAAATGCTTCTTATAAAGGTTTCTCGCTCTATACGCGTTTTGAATTTGCCGTAGGTCATACCATTTATAATGATTTTGTTGCCCGTACAATGGGCAATTTCCAAGGCACATTCAACTATATTGATTTGATGAAACAGTCTTGGTCACCAACAAATCCAGATTCTGACATACCGCGTGTTTATTATGCTGACCAAGTGGCTGCACCAAATGGTAAGAAAAATTATACCCGCAACAACAATGGTTCTGCCAATTTGAACAGTAATAATTCGCGGTTTTATGAAAAAGGCGATTATTTAGCAAGCAGAGAAGTGACCTTGTCTTATAATTTTCCGAAAAGTCTTTTGGCAAAAACAAAATACGTTTCGCAGTTGAGGGTCTATGTGAGTGGCAATAACTTAGCGTATTTGACCAAATTCACAGGACCAACTCCCGAAGCGCCCGTTTCTGGCGGTACCATTACTGGGGTTTATGGCGGTGCATATCCGATACCAAAATCGTATGTTATGGGCGTTCAAGTATCCTTTTAATGTAGGGTGTACGATGTTTGATGTAGGTTTAACCCAATGGATTTTCGTACATCGTACATCAAACATCGTACATGGCTACCCCCTCAGTATTTTAGGGCTTTTTTAATAAAAAAACTAATTCATCAAAATATGAAAAAGATATTATTTATAGCCAGCACTCTGGCAATCATAGCCTTCAATTCATGCAAAGACAGCTTGGATTTGGCACCTATCAGCAGCATCAGCGATGGCAATTATTGGAAAAC
>JANLQI010000092.1:0-6068 GCA_031367705.1 Saprospiraceae bacterium
AAAAAATCAGCGTAAACCAGTCGCATCAGTCCAATCGGTGGTCAAATAAATCAATAAAATCAATAAACCTGGAACTCAGGCGACTTCATAATGTGTTCTGCCAAACGGGTCACCGATTGCTGCGCATTGTTCGCTTTTGCATCAAAATCGTATTTCAAAATGCGTTCACAATCGGTTTGTAACTCAGGTGCCACAACGAAAATGAGCCGTTCTGTTAAGTCTTTGATGATGTCTTTGTTGTTTGTCAAAGCGGCGTTCCAGCGCAAAACGGGCGTTTGGATATCTTTATTTTTAGTGTCATCCATCGTATCCATCGTCATACCCATTTCTTCGGCAACCATTTCTTGTTTGCGTTTCAATTTGTCATTATCCAAAGATTTACCACTTGTCAAAAGTTCAACGACACTGATACGTTGTAACAGTTTTTGAGAACTCAACCACGACTTACCACCGTCCCAACCTTTAACATTTGGCGGATACAATAAGCGCATACCCTGAGCTAAAAAATAAGGCTGTATTGCCCGTATCGGCGGCACATCGACTTGGAATTCGTGTAGCAATTGCAACAAAAACGTCGTTGGGTCTTTGATTTTCATGCCTTGACTTTTGACAAAACGTTCGTCACGTACCAATTTTTCAAGCATCGGTTTCATCTCAAAATTCGCTTTGCGGAACGCCTTTGTATAGTCTTCAATCAAAGCAGTTGAAGGGGCATCAGTGACAAAATACTTCAAAAATTTAGTCATCAAACGTTCTCCTGCTTTTGGGTGGTCAAAAATGATGTTGACCATATCATCTGCTTTCCAATTGCCCGTTTTGCCGAGATAGGTTTTGTCGGTTGTGTCTTGCCAAATTCTGTAATATTGACCGACTTCATCACCAAGATTTAGACCTGCCAAAGCCCTTGCACCTTCTTTGATGTCCCCCTCAGTATAATTGCCAACACCGAGCGTAAAAAGCTCCAAAAGTTCCCGACTGAGGTTCTCATTAGGCGTTCTTGCTTTGTTTTGGGTATTATCGAGGTAAGCCAACATCGCATTGTCGTACAGAATACGGCGTGTCAATTCCTTATAATTACCAAAAGCCATTTCACGAAGCAGATTGTTTTGCCGTAACATCGAATAAGAAAGTTTGACTTTTTGCATATCCGAAACAAAGTGATTGTGCCAGAATAACACCATTTTTTCACGTAATGGATATTCGTCTTTTGCCATTTTGTCAAGCCAAATATGGGCGATTCCAGCAGTACGTAATCGTTCTGTTATTGTAAATTTCTTTTTAGCATCATCGCTCAATTGTTTGATTTCACGGTATTCTTTCCGAGATTTAGGTGCTTCAGCCATAAATTTTGGCTCTTCAATACTGAGGGGGGTATCAAAACTCTTTTTCAAAAAATTTTCAACACCCAAACGGCTGATGGCCTCTGCTTGTGCATTCGTAAAACCCAAGCGTTGGCTGAGGAAAAAGGCTTCTTTCATGTTCTGTTATCTTTGAAAAACGATGATTTAATGATTCATGTGACTGTATGACTTTTGAGGAATCGAAAAGGTTTAACAGCCATTCATAAATGCGTTTTTTTAATAAACGCATTGTATTTTTTTTTGAACAATGATTATCAATTTGATATTCATCCTTGGATTTTATTGATAATTATTGAAATAATCTTCAAAAATTAAAGGAATAATGTGAATTTGAAAAATAGGCTGTTTTTACTGAGGGGGTACTTGCTAAAAAAACAGATATTTGCGCCATGAAAATTATAGCCATTGGAGATATTCACGGCAGAGATGCTTGGAAAAAGATTGATGTTGACGCTTTTGATAAAGTCGTTTTTATTGGTGACTTTGTGGACAGCCGCATAATATCGGGATATGAGATTATCCAAAATTTCAAGGCAATCATTGACTTAAAAATGTCCATGCCCGAAAAAGTTGTTTTGCTTCTGGGCAATCACGACATTCATTATTTATTCTATCCCGATTTTCCACAAAATGGTTTGATGAAAAAAAGTCAAAAAGAATTAACTGAATTGTTTGTGACAAACAAGGATTTATTTCAAGTGGCGTATCAAGTGAAAAACTTTTTGTTCACTCATGCAGGCATTTCCAAGACATGGTATGGCGAAAATCTTAAGTATTTTGGCTCTAACCCAATATCCCTTGGCAACATTTTAAACGACATGTATCTTGATGAAGAAGCCCGCGAAGTTTTGTTTAAAGCTGGTCGCTTACGTGGTGGAAGCGATTCATGTGGCGGCATCCTGTGGGCAGATAAATCTGAAACAGATGATGACTATTTGTTCGGTTATCATCAAATCGTCGGTCATACAAAAGTCCCTGAAATTGAGCGTTATGAATGGGCAAATCTTGAAACATCCATCACTTATATTGATGTTTTGACAGAATCAGATACTTTCTACGAACTGACAATTAGTAATTGATAATCAATGCTTTAGGGTAAATTATCCATTATCCATTATAAAATTATAAAATTATCATCTAAATAAAAATGGTTCAAATATTCGTCACAGGCGGCACATTCGACAAGGAATACAATTACATCACAGGTGAATTGTATTTTAAAGACACACATCTCAAATCCATGCTCGAACGCGGGCGTTGTACGATTGATTTTGATGTCAAAACTTTAATGATGATTGACAGCCTCCGGATGACGGATGCTGACCGTCAAATTATGGTGCATAATTGCCGAATGGCGACCAGCGATAAAGTCATTTTGACGCATGGCACAGACACAATGGTCAAAACAGCGGGCATCATTGCCGCAGAAAACATCAAAAAAACGATTGTACTGACGGGTGCGATGGTGCCTTATGCGTTTGGCACGTCGAGCGATGGTTTTTTCAATCTCGGTTCAGCTTTAGCTTTTGTTCAAACCTTGTCCTATGGTGTTTATGTCGTTATGAACGGACGCTATTTTGATTACAATAAAGTTAAAAAGAATACACAAACAGGCAATTTTGAAGAAATAAATTAATGGATAATGGATAGTTGATAATGGATAATTTACAGTTTATTATCCATTATCAACTAAAAACTAAACTAAATCATGGAATATATTGGCTTATTATTCGAGTTTGTTTTTCTGGCGATTGGCTTTTACTCTTATCGTTTTGCCACTGGGAAAATGCGCTTTTCGCCTTCAACTCAACCTATGGCAGACCGATTTCGTAAAGAAAACGGCACTTGGATGCGGCTGCTCGGTCTGGCATTAGCAGCCATTATGAGCGTTGAAATTGTTTTACACATCTATCAAATGGTCAAAAACTAAAACAGTTTTCGCCATAAAATATTCACCATTAATAAAGATGATTACTTACGACGATTTTCATAAAGTAGAGATGCACGTCGGCACAATTACAGCCGTCGAAGACTTTCCCGAAGCCCGCAAGCCCGCTTTCAAATTGACGATTGATTTTGGTGAAACCCTCGGCATCAAACGCAGTTCTGCCCAAATTACCGTTTTATATACCAAAGAAGATTTGTTAGGCAGACAAATTATTGCCGTTACAAATTTTCCTAAAAAACAGATTGGGAAATTTTTCTCCGAAGTCCTCGTTTTGGGAAGCGTGGATAGGGAAGGAGTGGTAACACTACTTCAACCACATCAAGGCGTGGAAAATGGTTTACGGATTTTGTAACTACTGTTATGAATTATACAGAAATAGGTTTATGAGTAACATTTTGCTCACAGAAGGGATAGGGCATTTTTAAATTAAAGTTGTTCAAGCAAAAAAAATGGAAAGTGTAAATAAACAAATAGAGAGTTGGATAAAGTCTTATGCTTCTATTGAAGGAAACTCGAATAAAGTACAAAAAGATTTGCGAGATTCTGACCCAGTTAAGTATTTCTTAAGATTATCACTTCCAAATAATTTTGAGAAATATGGAATTATTCTTCATTCATATTGGATAAACCACAAGATAGCTAATAATGAAATTAGAGAAATTGAAAATGATTACGAAGACTTGCCTGAAGAAGATTTGAGCAGAGTTAATTGGAAGGATTTCTACAAATTAAAAGGGCTTGAATTTGATTTAAATCGAGCAATTATATCATCTGTAAATTGGAATTATCAATTCAAACAAATGAATAATGAACTATTGCCAGGAGAAGGCTTAATTGACAAGGAACACTTGGAACATTTATCGGAAATTGTTCAAGAATTATATGGTGACCAAGAAATCGAGGTGTTTTATAATTTGTTATCTACAACAGATTGGAAAGAAGACAAACTGTTTCAGGGTAAAATATCGGAGTTAATAACACTATCGGATAATACAGAATTGAATTTGACTCCGAGCTTAATTTATCCCAAAGACAAAAACTGGGCTGTAAATACTGACTATGACTTATCGTTTACAACTATAGGAGGTGAAGCAAAATTGATTCAAAGACTTATAGAAAGCAACGTAAATGAAATTTACGAAATTAAATATTGAAAAAGAAAACGAATAGCAATAGATTCGTCCGTGGCGCAGATTTAAACCCGAGCTACGTTAAAAAAAACGTTCACATGAAAAGAATACTCCTATTAATAGCATTGACTATCAGTCAATTAGCTGCTTTTGCACAACTAACCGTTCGGTTAACATCAGTACCAACAAATACACCCACAACGGATAAAGTCTATATCGTTGGCAACTTCAATAACTGGAATCCAAGCGATACCTCAAAGATTCTGACTCGCCAAACCGATGGGTCTTACAAAATTACATTTACACCTTCTATTACGGCTCTTGAATACAAATTCACCCGCGGCTCATGGCCCGCCGTTGAAGGCGATGCAAATGGTGGCGAACGGGGAAACCGCACTTTGACATACAATAATGTCGCACAATCTATTGATAATCAAGTATTAAGTTGGAAGGATTTATTGCAAAATTCAACGGCTGCTGCCAATGTGCGTATTTTGTCCAACAACTTTGTGATGCCGCAATTCAATCGCACACGCCGCATTTGGATTTACCTACCCCCTCAGTATTCGGACACCACAAAACGTTTTCCAGTCATGTATATGCACGACGGACAGAATCTTTTTGACAAAGCCACTTCGTTTTCAGGCGAATGGCAAGTGGATGAAACACTGAATTCATTGGCAAATGCAGGTGACAAAGGCTGTATCGTCGTCGGCATTGACAACGGTGGTGCAGACAGAATCGGCGAGTTAACGCCTTGGAAAAACACCCGTTATGGGGGAGGAGACGGTGGAAAATACGCTAAATTCATGGTTGAAACGCTTAAACCGTATATAGATGCCAGTTTTCGGACAAAAGCAGATAGACTCAACACAGCAGTCGGTGGCAGTTCATTAGGCGGTTTGGAGTCCATGTTTGCGGCTGCTGAATACCAAAATGTGTTTTCAAAAGCCTTGATTTTTTCCCCTTCATTTTGGTTCAGTGATTCTTGTTTTACGCAAGCCCGTTTGCGTGGCAAGCAGTTTACCATGCGTTATTATTTCATGTCTGGCACAACCGAAGACGTGGATATGATGCCCCAAATGCAGCAAATGGTCTCCATACTGAGGGGTATCGGTTACACCGATGATGAGTTGAAAATTGGTACAAAAACGGACGGACAACACTCGGAATGGTTTTGGGCGAGAGAGTTTGGGGATGGTTACAAATGGCTTTTCAGAGAAACGGCTTTGGGTACTGAGGGGGGCAGTTTGGACAAAAAAATAAAGCTGTTTCCAAACCCAACAGACTCTGTTTTGAATATCGAAACAATTGCAAATGTCAGTTTTACAAACGTAGAAATCTATGATGTTTTAGGTCGCTTGATGCACATCGAACCTTTGCAATTGAATAAAACGATTAATGTAAATTATTTAAAATCAGGTAATTACATTTTACTTTTGACAAAAAAGAATGTCGTTTTGGCTACAAAGCCTTTCGTGAAAATGTAGTTTTTTTGACCACTGATTGGACTGATGCGACTGGTTTTCACTGATAAAAATCAGAGTAAATCAGTCGCATCAGCCCAATCAGTGGTCAAAAAATCAGAAAGCAATCCCCGCCCTTAAATCAAACTTAGGTATAAAACCA
>JANLQI010000111.1:0-12767 GCA_031367705.1 Saprospiraceae bacterium
TTTTTCATGTAAATTTTAGGTGTATTACCATAAGTACCGCAAGTCATTACGCCTTTTGTACCAATCATCATCACGCCATTGCTGCTGTCAGCTTCTGCCAACGGCTCATTGGCAGGAATCCAATCGGGATGGAAAGGGCGGAGACCGCCATCTGTCCAATACATGGTGACGGGTGTGTTATTACGTTTAGTCGCAGGGAATTTTAATTGAACGCTGGAAGACGGCGGGCAACCTTCAGGAATATATTCAGCATTCCAATCTTGGATAAAGACTTGTCCGACACTACATTCTACTTCTGTTGGATAACCCAAACCTAAAACGCGGAAAGCGGGGTCAATCAGATGGCAACCCATATCGCCCAATGCGCCTGTACCAAAATTCCACCAACCGCGCCATTTGAATGGATGGTACAATGGATGATAATCCACCCAAGAAGCTGTTCCAACCCATAAATCCCAGTCTTTCGAGTCCATAGATTCAATTAGTGCAGGTTTTTCAGTTGGCACAGGAATGCCTTGAGGCCAAACAGGGCGATTTGTCCAAATATATACAGTGCTGACTTTGCCTATTTTGCCTGAGTCTAACCAATCCATCATGACTTTTTGAGTGGGATTGGAAGAACCTTGATTACCCATTTGGGTGACGACTTTGTATTTTCTTGCGCTTTCGGTGAGTGTACGCGCCTCATGTATATCGTGGGTGAGTGGTTTTTGGACGTACACATGTTTGCCCATTTGCATAGCAGCCATTGCAGCTACGGCGTGTTGATGGTCAGGTGTAGAGATGGTAACGGCGTCGATATCACCTTTCATCTCTTCGAGCATGACTCGGAAATCTTTGTAGCGTTTGGCGTTTGGAAACTTGTCAAGGCTGCCCTTGCAACGTGCCATGTCCACATCACAGATGGCGACTACGTTGTTCATGCCATTGTTGGAGGCATTCAAAATATCGGAAGCCCCTTTTCCGCCGCCGCCGATGGCTGCAATATTCAGTTTATCGCTGGGTGCGATAAAACCTCTGCCCAGTACATGTCGAGGTACAATAAAAAAACTACCCGCAATGACTGCGCTTGATTTGATGAATTTACGTCTGCTTGTTGTCATTATTTCTTTTTTCATTTTTGTAAAAACTGTTACTTTAATTATCATTATGAACTACTTTTTTTCTTTTTCAAGAAAACCATAGCAATATAATGTCTATGGCAGTAACGACATAGCTATTCCTATTTATTGACAAAAAAGAAGATAAATGGGTGTAAATACTCGCCCAACTGCTTGATACTGAGGGGGGGTATTTAAAAATGAACTTGCGTCAAGTTTGAAACTTGACGCAAGTTGTGTATTGGATTAATAGCCTGGATTTTGACTAATCGCTGGAAACGACAAATCAATTTCTGCTTGTGGGATAGGTCTCAAATTATGCTTGTCTGAAATAGATTGCCCTACTGTCCAAGGGTTGTACTTTTTGACACGTTCGACAAATTTACCTGTTCTTTTCAAGTCAAACCATCTGTTGTATTCGCCCAAAAACTCTCTGGCTCTTTCATCCAAAATTAAATCAATCGTGACATTCGTTGGTGTGGCTCTGTATGAAGCGGTTGCCAACGATGTCTGATTTTCAGGTGCAGCCGCACATTTCGGGTCGCTGCCTTTTTTAGCACCTAATGCTCTGTCCAATACTTTGTTGTAATAAACATCGGCAGTGCCTAATTTAGCGCCTTTGCCACCTTTTACAATCGCTTCGGCAGCAATTAAATACGCCTCGGCGGAACGGAAAATACATTCATTGAACGTGCCATAAGCATCGCCATAAGGAATGCCCGGCTGCCAGAATTTCCACATAAGCGGTGCTTGAACAGGCAAACCAGAATTCTCAATTGGATATCCACCACCATATTCATAGGGGTTGATGACAGAATATTTCTTTGTGCCACCCACATCAATACCTCTTTCAGCGAGGGTTGTTGTTGGATTGTTCCACGGTCTGCAAAGGATGACGGTATCGCCTGCTGCGATGTTGTATGTTAAGGTCGGATTGCTCTGTGGTAATGGTTTGAAATTCGACACGGCAGATAAAGCATAGCCAACGTTGACAAAATCATGTGCATAGCGCGTGTCATTATCTGGGTCAAAAAAGCGGTAAGCTGCTGGCGTCACTTGATGAACACCTAAACAACGGTTGTAGTCTGGTGTTCTGCCTTTACTGCCAGGGAAACCTTCACCACTGGGGCCAAATTTTGAGTGTAAATCATTGCCGCCTGCTGGGTCTGGTGAAAAAGCAGCATCTGTTTTATTGGTCAAAACATCTGGATTCCACTGAACGGCGAAGATAATTTCTGCATTTTTATCATTTTGAGCACCTGTATATTGTGTTAGAGGATTATTTGACCGTTTAGGAAATAAATCACTATAATTGGTTGCCAAAGGATAAGCATCAATAATTTTATCGGCATAGGCAATTGCTGCATCAAAGTCAGCTGCTGTACCACCTAAAGCATTATTGAAATTCCAACCGCGTGTCAAATAGACGCGGGCTAAAAGAAATTGCGCTGTGCCTTTTGTAATACGCCCGTAATTACTTGCTGTAACGGGTAATTTCGCTTCGCAATCCAGCAAATCGGTAATTATTTGTTTGTAAACATCAGCCGACGGCACTCTTGGAAAGTCTTTACCCGGTGCTGTATTTTCAACCACCGGCATCGGAACGTCGCCCCAATGTTGGACGGCATAAAATAAGCACAATGCGCGCAAAAATTTAGCTTCCGAAACCCGTGTATCTTTGAGCGCGGCGGCCATTGTCTTGATGCCATCCGCTCGTGAAATAACCGTATTCGTGCGCCCAATTTCAGCATATAATAATTGCCAAAGGCTTTGAACTTCTCCCATAGTCGGATTGAAACGGGCATCATAAACATCTTGACCGCTTGGTACATTCACTTTTCCAGTCGCAGAAGGATTCCAACCGCTTTGACTTGTGAAAATATCGGTGCCATTCAAAACCAAAATCCTATTTTGGTGGATGTTGCGTAACAAAGGATAACAAGACCGAACCAAGTCTTCAAACCCGGCTTCAGTTTTATAATAGCTGTCTGTCGTCAATGACGAAATGGGTGTTTCTTCTAAAAAACTGTCTTTACAGCCTGTTGAAACGATGCTGATAAAGGCAATGGTGAGAAGCGCAATTTTTATATTTTTTATAGATTTCATTTTCTTTCTTTTTTAAATATTGAGAACGAATTAATTGTTTAAAACAGCTTTTATACTGAGGGGGGTCGTTTTTGATTTAAAAACTAACATTAACCCCAAAAGTGTACAAAATAGACGGTACATCGTCTTGATAAATAGCTGAATTAAACTCTGGATCAAATCCTGTATATTTCGTAGAAATAAACGGATTGGATACTTGACCGTAAAAACGGGCTGTGGACAACTTCAAACGACTCATCACCGCAGGCGGCAATGTATAACCCAATGTAATATCAGAAACCCTCAAGAAACTGGCATCTTGATAATTAATCGCATTGCGATAAGCACCCGCCCCTGCAACGCCGTAATAGGTATTAGATGGATTATCGCTTCTCCAATAGTCTAAAGAAGCCAATCTATTGTAGCGTGTGCCGCCTAAGTCACCAAAAGTGCCTGACAAAGTGCTGTTGTTGTATTGCGTTCCGTTGCGGTAATAGATAAAGAAAGAAAGGTCAATATTTTTGTAATTCAATCTGTTTGTAAAGCCCAACAAGTAGTTAGGGAGTTGTGTACCCAATATTTGTCTGTCATCAATGCCTTCAACGGCGGATATTTTACCGTCGTTATTGGTATCAACTACTTTTACGTGACCTGGTAATTGACCATATTTCGCCGCCAAGTCCTTTTCGGAAGTCTGCCAAATACCGTCAAATTTATATTCAAAATTGGCGCGAATCGGGTATCCGACAAAGAGTTTATTGCCTTTATCAACCGTCTGACTACCACCGTATAATTGTAGCAGTTTATTATTGTTTTTAGTGAACGTTAAAGTACTGTTCCAACCGAAATCTTTTTTAACGATATTAGCCGTATTTAAAGTCAACTCAACACCTTTGTTTTCAATTTGACCAATATTGGCAACCACTTGCGTAAAACCAGAAGCCGTTGGAATCTTATTATTGAGTATCAAATCCACCGTTTTACGATTGTACAATTCAAGCGATGCGTTGATACGGTTTCTGAAAAAACCGAAATCTATACCCAGGTTTTGTTCACTACTTTTTTCCCATTTCAGGTCTTTATTTGCCAAATTTAAAGGTGCAAAACCATTCGCAGCGGTGCCATCAAAATCATAACCTGTTGCTAACAAACCCGCTTGTGTGCTGTATGGATTGACACCTGCGTTACCGACTTGACCATAACTTAAACGGAGCTTAAGGTTTGAAAAGATGTTCAAATCCTGAATAAACTTCTCCTCGCTCAAACGCCATGCTGCTGCAACAGAGGGGAAGAACGCCCATTTATTGCCCGCTGAAAGTTGTGAAGCTCCGTCAGAACGCCCCGTCAGTGTCAATAAATATTTATCTGCAAAACTGTAATTCACTCTGCCCATATAAGAAGACAGAGACCGCTCTACCAAAGAACTACTGTTAGCCGTAATCGTACCTGTGTTCAAAGCATACCAAAATGAATTATATGGTAGGTCTTTAACGGCTATGGAATAAGTCTCATTTCTTTGATAATAAGCACTTTGCAAAGCAGTCAAAGTGATTTTATGTTTGCCAAATTGGGTATTATAGTTAGCGATATTATCAATAGTGTAGCTCGCTAATGTTCTTTGGTCGAATTGCGTTCTTGGTTTTGCGCCAATTTGGGATTTTGTCCATTGTCCACGGTAGTCACCTTGGCGCTCATTGGTACTAATGGCAGAAAGCGAAGACCTAAAAGTTAACCCTTTAATAGGCTCAAACTCAACATAACCGTTGCCCATTAAGGTTGCGTTCGTCGTATTTAACTTAGACTGATCTGGGTCAATATCCATCAACGGATTAGGCACTTGTGCGTCATTGATACCCATCCAAAAAGCATAGCCATTGACATTGATGTCTTTGGTCTCTGACGGATTGGCAAGGTCATTATATAAAAGCGTTCCTGTCGGACGCGCCCGATACGCACCGCGTAATGATTCTTGCGAACCAAATTCTCTATCGCTGTAAGAGACATAGGTTGTGAAGCCTACTTTGAATCGCTCACCTAATTTGCTGTCCAAACCTGCGTTGAGATTATATCTTTTATAGCCTGTATGGAGTACATTACCATCTTCATTGACAAAACCACCTGAGAAGCGATAGGTTGTCTTATCCGTCCCACCCGAAACGCTCAAGTTATGTCCCATCTGCAGGGCATTTTCAGTTACCAAACCAACCCAATCGGTGGTTTTATTGGCATCAATATTCGCTCTTTCAGCCGTCGAAAAAGTAACGCCGCCTAAACCTTCTAATACTCTATCGGTATAAACACTTTTATAAAACTCTGCCGTATTCATCAGTTTCGGTACATGTCCTGGTACTTTTGAACCGATATAGGCATCATAACTCACTTTTGGCTTTCCAGAAATACCTTTTTTTGTCGTAATGATGATGACACCATTTGCACCTCTTGCACCATAAATAGCGGTCGAAGACGCATCTTTTAGGATGTCCATTGATTGTATATCATTCGGATTCAGATTGTTCAGGTCACCGCCCATCAAACCGTCAATAACCACCAAAGGCTCCGTGGAGTTATTAATGGTATTTTCACCCCGAATGGTGATACTGAAACCTGCGCCAGGTCTGTTACTGGCTTTGGTAACTGTCGCACCCGCCACTTGTCCTTGAATAGCTTTAGCCGCTAAGACAGGGTTCGCTCTTGTGATGTCTTTCGTTTGAAGAGAAGCCACCGCGCCAGTCAAGTCTTTTTTGCGCTGCTCGCCGTAGCCGACAACGACCATTTCGTCCAATGTCCTTAAATCGGGTTTTAGGCTGATATTAAGGACTGAACTATTACCCACTACAACTTCTTGTGGATCATAACCCACAAAACTGAAAACCAAAACGGCTTTTCCATCAGGAACACTGAGCGAGAAAGTGCCATCAATATCGGTAATTGCTCCTTTCTGCGTACCTTTCACAACCACGCTCACGCCTGGCAGCCCTTCGCCTGTTTTTTCATCAGTGACTTTACCCGTTACAGTTTGTTCTACAATTTCGGGTTTAAGAGGTTGATTCAGTTCTGTTTTTTGCGTTTGTATTGTAACTTTTCCTTCTGTTTGACTGGGAAGCACTGGAACACTGCTTTCACCTTGGCGCATATCTGGACTGCGCTTGTCAATTGACTGAGATGTCGCCCCAACCATAATGATATAGGCATTGGCATTGACTTTTTTATACGTCAAACTACATGGCTTGAGTATTTCGTCCAATTTCGATTCCAACTTCCCTTTTTTTATTTTGTCTGGATTCACGACAAAACCTTGCACGGTTGCATCTTCAAACAAAATACTGACTTGATGTTGTTGGCTCAATTCATTGAGCACGTCTTTCAGTCGTTTAGACTGTGAAGAAGTTCGAGTTTTACCTTCCCGAACATTGGGTGTATTCTGAGCCAATGACATATTTTGAGCTATCATCACTGGATAAAAAGCCAAAAATGCCATTGCTAAAATACTAAGGGATACTTTCTTAGTGAAATAGTTTTTCATACGCGTAGATTTTATTGTTTAGAAAAAAAGAATCAATACACCTGACTATTATTTATTTGAAATAATGACCTTATCTTTTTGCTGTTGAATATCAATATTTAAAAGAAGCGATAAGGCCGTGAATAAATCTTCTGATTTTTCTGCTTTGAAATAACCCGATAAACGACGATGGGCAAGGGTTGAATCTTTAAAAATGATATGAACCCCAAAGTGTTCTTTAATCGTAATTGCGGCTTCTGAAAGCGGCGTATCATCAAAATAAAACTGATGGAATTTCCATGCGCTGTATTTTTTCGGATTATCCGTTTTGGTCAACTCTAATGTTTTGGATGCCGAATCAAGTGTGGCAACATCGCCCGGTGTCATCATTTGTTGCTTGCCCTCTTGGTAATTGATTTGTACTTTGCCTTCATTTAAAACGACCTTTTTGGCATGATCCCGTGCATAAAAAACAAACTGAGTACCGAAGACCTCAACCTCGAAATCACTATTGGTTCTGATGACAAATCTTTTGTTATCTTGGGTGTGTTTGACATTAAATTCGCCTTCACCATCCAACAGCACCACGCGTTTTGAGCCATAGAAACCCCAGCGCGGCACATACAATTTTGAATTGGCATTAAGCGTCACGAGCGTTTCATCGGAAAGCGTGATACTCTGCATTTGAGCATACCCTGTCTCGTAAGTGCGATACAAAATTGTCTTTTGGAAAAAAAACAAGCTCGATGCGACCAATAAGACCAATGAAGCGGCTATAAACCAAACATTTCGCCAACTACGCAGTGTTACAGGACTGTCAATGTCTTCTTGTGCTGCTGGAGTCATCGGCGTATTGAGTACAGACTCAAATTTCGTCCATGCTTTCGCCTCATCAGGCACATACTGAGGGCTTTGGCTTTCCCAAGCGTCTAAGAATTGATAAAAAAGAACCTCATTGTCAGCATCTTCTTTTAACCAATCTTCAATCAACCTTCGTTGCATGGACGTTGCCCTGCCTTCGAAGTAGTCGAATAATATTTTTTGAATAACCGTTTTTTCCATAATGATTACTACAAATGATAAAATAATGGGTTTGAAAGTTCAATGAAAAGTAACCCCTCAGTAAATAGAAAGCTTTTGCATTTTGCTCATTGCCTTTTTACTGAGGGGGGTAACTAAAACTCAAGAATGTATAAAAAAATCTAACTAACTCTTAATTCAGACAAAAACTAAAGGCTCTACCCCACCCTGCCTTGAAAAAAAATTAGAACAGGCATGAAGCCATCAATACAATACTTAACAACCAATCCTCTTTGAGGTCTGTCCGCAATTTGGCTAAAGCACGACTGATTAAGCGTTCAACAGCACTCACGGTGATACCGAGTTCCTCGGCAACCTGTGCATACTTTTTTCCTTCTAAGCGATTGAGTTGAAAAGCCTTGCGGCACTGTGGCGGTAAGTCTTGAATTATTTTATCCAACTTATGACACAATTCATTGTAATGCAAAATGGCATCTGGTTGGAGAACAGGGATTTCTATATCCGTTTGGTTTGGATACAGCGTTTCCGTTTGGTTCAATTCGTATTTTATATAATTGTAGCTGCGATATCGCACAGCTTTATAAAGATAAGCGCGGTAAGACGTAGTAATCTTTTCAAAAACCCGATTCTGCCAAAAATTAACAAAGACCTCTGAAACAATGTCCTCTGCCACTTCTTCCGAATAGACAAATCGAGTCGCATGATTACACAAGTTCGTATAATAACGTTTAAACAATGTTTCACAGCCTTGACGGGCATCTTGAGCAAATATTTTTTGCAAAAACACCTCTTCACCGACAAGTTTCGCCTCTACATGAGCGCCGTCATGCTTCGTTAAAGGAGATACATTCAGCTCCTTTTCTTCCACTTTTATTTTATGTAAATTGTCCATTACCGAATTGAATTGGTTTACCAACTCAATATAGACAAGAATTACTTGTTTTACCCCACATCAATAAAATAAAATTTGTAAAATAAAATTTGTGACGCTGTGATAAATCAAAAATAACGGGCAAAATGCCCGTCCAGACAAAAGCTCGTTTGATTGGACTTGCTTGAAGAGACGTTCTGATTTACATCCATTTTTCTTTTCTGAAAATTCGTTTCCGCTAAAATGGCTTTCTACTCTGCTTCTTGTACATTATACATACCTAACCGATTCCCATATTGTATAGACTTGGTTAAATATGAAGCGTGAAAAATATACTTTGATAAGTATACTACTTTGATATACTTTTATGGTGAGCGAAGTTAATCATTAAAGCCAATTTCAAGCGGCTTTTGACAAGTCTAATTTAAGCGTTTATTGTCCAATCAAACGAGCGTTTGTTTGTACTGGTTCTTCAGTATCCAATATGCTCAATTCGCCTAGTTAGTACAGAAACGAATAGGGAATAAGGATAGCCGGTTTTTGAACCAAATCCAGTTGGAGTATCACGATAATCGTCGTTTGATAACTTCACAAAATGATAAAGTGGTAAAATATCAAAATTATGAAGTGTCCGTATGTAAAGGTAAGATACCACAATTACTTGAGCAGCTTAGTTCAAACTCCCAAAATACTCAATTCGCCTGGTTAGTACAGAAACGAATTACGAATAGTGATATGATGATAGCGGACTTTTGAGCCAAATCCAGTTTGGTAATTCAAAACCTACTATTTTACTACTTTATAAAATGACAAAGTAGCAAAATATCAAAATTATCGAGTGTCCGTGCGTATAGATGTAGCACTAGAATTTATTATCCTAGATTTAGTCGAGTGAATATATGCCCCCCTCAGTAATTGTCTAATTGTTCTTTAAGAATTTGGTCTAAAAGGTCAGCTGTCGTTATGCCCCTCTCTAATGCTTTTTGCTTTAGTTTATGAGATAGAGAAGGGGCTAATGATGTTGTGAATGCCTTACGTCCAAGGGCGGCTTCTTTTTTTGGTCTGCCAAAGGGTTTTTGTTCAACACCATCCTCTTTCACGACAGTATTTTCATCCGCACTTAGAAAGGGCTGCCGCATAGTTCTCTCGAGCGGCATTAATGATGCGTCATTCATAGCCGAAATAGTTTCATTTTTTGATGGTGTAGTATTGTCCAATTCCATTGTGATTTTTGCCAATTCCATTTCTAAATTTGTTTTTTCTGATACCTCCTGTTGTGTATTAGGGATTTTTTTTTGATTTACCATTGATTAAACTTTGAAGATTGTGATGAACCTAATCGGATAACATGGTGTGCCATGAAACGACTAAAACATTTTACGACTTTACCATTTTATAAAGTCTTGACAAAACTCATGCCAATATGGTGCGACAATTATTTGAATAGCTGTGTTCGAACTCCTAAAATGCTCAATTCGCCTAGTTAATACAGAAACGAATGAGGAATAGTGATATGATAATAGCCGACTTTTGAACCAAATCCAGTTTGAGTAACGCGATAATCATCATTTTATGACTTTGCAAAATGGCAAAGTGGCGAAATGCCGAAATTATGAAGTGCCCGTACGTGAAGGCAGGATACCCCAATTATTTGAACAGCTTAGTTCAAACTCCTAAAATACTCAATTCACCTAGTTAGTATAGAAACGAATGACGAATAGTGGCATACAGTGGCAGACTTTTAAATCACATCCAGTTTGAGTAGCTCGATAATCCTCATTTTATGACTTTACAAAATGACAAAGTGGTGAAATGCCGAAATTATGAGATGTAGTTCCGTGGGTAATCTGCAATTATTACTTCAACGCATCCATAATCCTCATCCTATCTCTAATTATCGAGTGGAGTAAAAGTTAACTAACTCATTAAAATGGTTATTATTTTTATTCAAAATTTGGCTAAAATTTTTAGCACTATTTTGCGCAATTAAACGTATTCATTCTACTTGATTTGAATGAGCGTGCTGATAAAAACACGATGACGCTATAGTGCAGCAGGCACAAGCATTTATTGAAAAAAATTTGGATGAAAAAATATCAATTGAGCAATTGTCTGCTGAGTTCGCCGTAGGGCGTAGAAATTTTGACCGTCGATTCATCAAAGCCACGGGCAATAGCCCCATTGAATATGCCCAAAGAGTAAAAATTGAAGCTGCTAAAAAAGCATTTGAAACCAATCGAAAAACCATCAACGAAGTTATGTTTGATATTCTGACCTTAAAGCTTTTCGAGAGGTATTCAGAAAGTATACTGGCATGTCGCCATTGGAATATAAAAGCAAGTATAATAAGGATGCAACTTCTTATTAATGCCCTAATAATCAATATAACTTGGTTCAAGGTTAAAACTTGAACCAAGTTATCTCGACTTGCTCATCACTTACCCGCTTTGGCTTTAAGAAAACCATTTACATCCAACCAATGGGTAAATGCATCAAACCAACGATTACTGGTGCGATTGGGGTTACCCAAACCAAATCCATGACCACCATTTTGGTAAAGATGAAATTCAACAGGTATGCCTGCCTTGAACCAAGAATCAATAACACCAAACTGGCCTTTGAATAGAAAATCATCGCTGGCGATAGCATTAAACATCGGTGGAGCATTCTTAGGAACTTCAACGGGTCCCATACCACCATATATAGGCCCAATAAATGCCAGTTTCATGGTTTTAGAGTGTAGTGTCGAGTGCATTGTAAGACCTGCTCCTGCCGAAAAACCAATCATACCTATTCTATCTACATCAACACCCCATTCTTTAGCGCGTTTGATTATCATAGCATAAGCAGCCTCAGCGTCTGCTAACTGATTAGAAAGGTCGAGCTGTTGAGCAGGTGGCGGTGTTGCCTTTTTGGTAGTATCAGGAGCTGGAGCAGTTCGTGGTCGATTCATCCAAGCCTTAAAATCATCAAGAGATTCAGGCGTGGGATGTAAACGGTATTTCAGAACGAAAGCGGCAATGCCTTGTTTTGCCAATGCCTCGGCAACTTCCCAGCCTTCGTTGCCCATTGAAAGCCATCTAAAACCACCACCAGGTGCAACAATAACAGCAGCACCGTTAGCCTTGCCAGGTTCTGGTAAAAAAGGCGTGAGTGTCGCAACGGTAATGTTACGAGCCATTGGATCTCCCCATTGCTTAAACCATGATTCTTTGGCGGGTTGATTTTCTACACCACCTGTATTAAGCAAAATGGCTTTTGGCTCTGTTGGTGCTTCAAGTGGATAAATTGTACCATCTTGACCCATTGTGCGCTCTACATTAAAGAGCAAAAAAGCTAAAGGCAAGGCTTTAGCAAAATTTTTAAGTTTGTTATACATATTGAGTTTGATTTAAATTTTACTAAACATTTATTACACATTTTAAATTTCACATCCATCGTTTACTAAATAGCCATCAATCTTTTCGTATTGTTGAGTAAAATCTACTCTCAAAAAATACGCTTTTAACCCTTAAATTCATATACCCCACCCGCTTTTGTATTGATGTCAAAAAGCTCAGTAATAGGCATATTAGGCACTTTAATCTTCGTTTTATCAACAACAACAGGCGTTTTAATAGTTTCAATTTGATAAAATGGATTTGGATTGACCCCCTCAGTATCAACACGTTTCAAGCCTTCTATTTTCAAAGCATTGGGTAAACGCAAACGGCAATTACCGCCTAAATGCGACTTAATAATCAATTTTGTAATCTTCCCGTTTTGCCATTCCATGTTCATTATTTCAAAACCGCCTCTTGCACGCAAACCTTTGATTGAACCATTTTTCCAAGCATCGGGCAGAGCGGGCAAAAGATGAATTGCGCCATCGTGACTCTGCATCAACATTTCAGCAATGCCTGCGGTGCAACCAAAATTACCATCAATTTGGAAAGGTGGATGGGCGTCAAAAAGATTGGGATATGTGCCACCACTCATACTTTTTTCGGTGACTACAGGCGGTGACAGTTGATTTTTTATCAACGTCAAAGCCCGATTGCCATCTAAAAGACGAGCCCACCAATTGACTTTCCAACCCATTGACCAGCCTGTTGACACATCGCCGCGATGTTCCAAAGTGGTACGTGCCGCCGAAAATAATTCAGGATTTTTATACGGTGAAATTTGC
>JANLQI010000113.1:0-1745 GCA_031367705.1 Saprospiraceae bacterium
AATGGTCAAATATCCGTTGGCTTATCTATAAATCTGCGAGAAATTGTAATTGACGGTATAGTTCTTAATAATGTTAAAGCATCAATTGTAATAGATGGTGATGCACCCGTATTATTGGGACAAAGTGTACTTGAAAGGTTGGGCATCACTGAATTCGACCCAGATAAAAGAACATTAACAATCAAAATGAAATAAAGAATTTTAAATCGGTTAAACAATTGGGTGAGAACCCGCAATGGTAACATTGCGGGTTTTTTGTTTTCGTTTGAACAATAGAGCTTTAGTAAAATTTGAAAATTTATTAAACCTTGATTCTCTGCTTTTCATTTGCTCATTTTTCATAAATTTGGGGTTTGAATTCATAAAAATCCTTAAAATACTGAGGGGGGCTTCCTCTAAGCCTTACCATCTCCATTTCACCTCTGCGCTAAAACATTAAAATGACTAATAAAACCACAACAATACCGCTCATAAGCATAGAAAATATCTACAAAGCTAAAGTCAGGTTGAAAAACATTGCGCTGCACACACCATTAATGTCTAACCTCAATTGGTCGGAAAAGTATGCCTGCAATATGTATTTCAAAAGAGAAGACTTGCAGGTTGTTCGTTCTTATAAAATTCGGGGTGCTTATAACAAAATGAGCACTTTAAGTAAAGAGGCATTGAACAAGGGCATTGTATGTGCCAGTGCGGGTAATCATGCACAGGGTGTTGCGCTTGCTTGCAAATTGCTCAATGTCAAAGGCACAATCTTTATGCCTTCCGTAACACCTAAGCAAAAGGTGTCGAAAGTAAAGTTTTTTGGCCGTGAAAACGTCGAAGTGATATTGACTGGCGATACTTATGATGCCAGTTACCAAGCGGCAAAGGAATATACTGAGGGGTATGACAAGATTTTTATCCATCCTTTCGACAACGAACACGTTATCGAAGGGCAAGCAACGGTGGGTTTAGAAATCATTGAAGATTGCGATTTGCCGATTGATTATGTCTTTGTGGCGATAGGTGGCGGCGGTTTGGTGGCGGGTTTAGGCAGTTATTTCAAGCAAATTTCGCCAAATACTAAGATAATTGGTGTCGAGCCACAAGGCGCACCCGCCATGCACGAAAGTCTGAAACAAGGAAAGGTCGTTGCATTAGACCATATTGACACTTTTGTGGACGGTGCTGCGGTCAAGAAAGTAGGTGAAAAAACTTTTTTAATAGCTCAACAGGTTTTAGACGACATTATTCTTGTACCCGAAGGCAAGGTTTGTACGTCTATACTTCAACTCTATAACGAAGAAGCTATTGTCGCAGAACCCGCGGGAGCTATTACCATAGCAGCTCTTGACTTTTATAAGGATAAAATTAAAGGTAAAAATGTCGTTTGCATCATCAGTGGAGGCAATAACGACATCACGCGAATGGAGGAAATTAAAGAGCGCAGTATGCTTTTTGAAGGATTAAAGCACTATTTTATCATTGATTTTCCGCAACGGGCGGGTGCTTTAAGGGAATTTTTGAATCAGGTATTAAGCGAAACGAACGATATTACCCATTTTCAATACATCAAAAAGCAAAATAGAGAAACGGGCCCCGCCATCGTCGGTATTGAATTGAAAGAAAAAAGTGAATATGAAGGCTTGATAAACCGAATGGTGGAGAACGGCTTCAGATTTCAAACCTTAAACGACAACCCACGACTTTATGAGCTATTGGTATAAAAATCATAAATCGGCGTTTAGATATAGCACATTCAT
>JANLQI010000376.1:0-4192 GCA_031367705.1 Saprospiraceae bacterium
CCAAAGGGGAGGTTGTATTACTCCCCTTTGGGGTCGGGGGGATTCACCATTAAAATATTACTTCCGTCGTTGTGCCAAGCCTCTTAAACCCAAAGGGTCTTCTTTTCCAAACTGATACAAAGCGTTTTGAATACAAGGATCTGTTTCATTCAAAATGCCATAATAACCTTCATCGCCAAACAACTGCCGTGCAATACGGGCTTTTATCAAACGGCGTAAAGGTTCTTTGACTCCCTGAATTTGATGCCATACACTTTGGACATTGTGGCGTTCCGCATATTTCAGAAATTCAGAAAACGAATAATCTGTCACCTTAAAATTATTTTGAAATTCCTGCCAGTTATTGAATTTCAATTCTTTTTGATGTCCTTTATAATATTGAAAAGCATATTCAGAAGCCCAAGCTTTCGCATTTTGATAATATTCGTTTTTCAAATAAGGCTCGATGGGAATAAAAACATCGGGCGTAATGCCACCACCACCATAAACCCAACGCCCACTGGCAGTCCTATAACGTGTTGTATCTGTCCGAACAATGCTGTCTTGATTGCTCAACTCGCCTTTTCCGTAGCGATTATCAAATTCTTTTTCATAATCCATTCTGGTTTTACCTTTATAAGGCTTCTGAATGCTCCGACCAATGGGCGTATAATAACGTGCGACCGTCAAGCGCAACTCAGAGCCGTCGCGCAGTTCATAAGGCTCTTGCACCAATCCTTTGCCAAAAGTACGGCGACCGATGATGATACCTCTATCCCAATCCTGAATCGCTCCCGCAATAATTTCACTTGCCGAAGCCGAGCCTTCATCCGTCAAAATAGCGACTTTACCCACATTATAGCGTTGTCTGCCCGTCGTTTTATATTCGTTTTGATGCACCGTCCGCCCTTTGGTCATCACCAGCAATTTGTCTTTTTCTGAAAAAAGTTGAGAGAGAATATCAACCGCTTTGTCGAGATAACCGCCTGGATTGCCACGTAAGTCAATCACTAAGTCCTTAACACCTTTTTTTTCAAAAAGAAACTCCATAGCTTGCATAAACTCTTGTGACGTTGTATTACTAAAACGAATTATTTTAATATACCCCGTTTTTTCATTCAAAACCGAAGCACCATCTACACTATGCACAGGAATGCGGTCACGTTCCAATGTAATCACACGTGGGCGCAAGTCCCCGTCCCTCAAAATCGTAAATTTGATTTGCGTACCCCGTTTCCCATGCAATTTGCCGTTGAGCCAACGTTGGTCTTTGCCGATGGCAGACGAATCGCCGATGCCGATGATTTTATCACCCGCCATCAAGCCCGCTTTTGCAGCCGGTCCATCTGCCAAAGGAGTCACAATGGTAATTGTATCGCCAAAATTCAAGGTTTCTATGCCAATACCTTCATATTCGCCGTCGAGTTCTTCATTGACTTGCGATAATTCATTGGCAGGAATATAGACCGAATGCGGGTCAAGTTCTTGCAAAATATTATTAATGGATTTGTCAACAAGCAAATTATTGCTCACTTTGTCCACATATTTGGCATCCACATAGCGCAAAATCTCTTCCATTCGACCCTGTCCAATGATTTGCTCTGTATCCGATTGTGTGATATTTTTTTTGGGCGAAGACTTAATAAGCGGCTCGTTTTTCAGTTTCATACCCACAAAAATGCCACCTACGACTGCCAATGACAATAATAAGGGCAACAAAACTTCACGCTTCGGTGGCTTTATGACTTGGGTAATTTGTTCTTTATTCTCAGACATGAAGACCTATTTCTTTCTAAATGTTTAATAAATTGTCGAATATACTGAGGGGGTATTGGCTCGCAAACGTTCGGGGAACTTTGAAAGTTACCCGAACGTAGGGTTCAACGTTGCGTTCAAAGATAAACACTTGCATCTCAATATTTTGCAAAAGTATAAAAATCAAAGCCGAAAAAGAATATTCACATATTTTAGTTTTATTGCCCAAATAAAATTTTGCTGTAAACTTATGAATCGTCCTATAATTTGTCTAAAATTGTCCTCTTTAAAAAGTATTTTTTAATACAATCTAAACAACAAGAATGATGAAAAAGCAAATTTCAACCATTACCCTTATCCTTTTTGCCTTTATACTGAGGGGTCAACAAACCGACCCTTGGAACATTGTGGCAAAGAATATTGACCCTTCAAAATACTATGGCGTGACGGTTGCCAACGGTATGATAGGCATTATTTCATCCGCACAGCCTTTGCGTGTGAGTGAAGTTGTGTTAAACGGTGCATTTGACACCTACGGACGGGGGCGTGTCTCAAACATTATGAAGGTTTTTAGCTTCGCTAATATGAACCTTGATGTCAATGACAAGCGGTTAGGACGTGCGGATATTTCAAATTATGTCCAAACTTTGGATATGAAAAACGCGGCTATGATGACCACTTTTGATTATTCTGACATTCTTTCTGTCAAACATGAAGTCATGGCGTTGCGCCAAATGCCGCATACGGCGATGATAAACGTAACGATTACGGCTAAAAAGGCGTGTGAAATCATGCCCGCCAGCGTCATTGAATCGCCTGATAATTTGAAAGATGTCAAAAACTTTTATGCAGAAATTGACCGCCCGCATATCATCATTCCGTTGATGACTTCTGTTGCTAAATCACCTACGGGCAGATTGACCCTTGCGGTTTCCAATACTTTTCTTTTTGATGAAAAACACGGCTCTGAACCGCGTTTAATTCATGAGGAATGGGATAACAACATGCATCTGTTAAAATTTAGGAAGAAATTGGCAGCAGGAGAAACATATTCGTTCAGCATCATCGGCTCTGTTATTTCCACAGCCCAAAGCGCAGACCCACAAAACGAGGCAGAACGGATGACTATTTTCGCCTCGTTAGAAAAACGTGAACGCCTCCTCCAACGTCATCGTGATGCGTGGGCGAAGTTGTGGGAATCCGACATCGTCATCGAAGGCGACCCCTCAGTAAAACCAGTACAGAACGCTGTACACTCAGCTTTGTATCATTTGTATTCGTTTGTGCGTGAAGGCACACCTTATTCCTTGTCGCCCATGGGTTTGTCGGGTTTGGGCTATAATGGACACGTTTTTTGGGATACGGAACTCTGGATGTACCCTCCGTTATTGGCTTTGCACCCTGAAATGGCGCGTTCTCCTATGGAATATCGGTTCAAAGGTTTGGAAGCAGCCAAAGCCAATGCCGTTTCTTATGGCTACAAAGGGGCAAAATACCCTTGGGAAGGCGACGACACAGGGCAAGAAGGCACACCCGTTTGGGCTTTGTCAGGCCCTTTTGAGCACCATATAACAGGCTGCGTGGGTTATGCGATGTGGAAATATTACCAAGTGACAAAGGATAAAAACTGGCTGCGAGAAAAGGGTTATCCTGTCATTAAAGGTACAGCCGACTTTTGGGCAAACCGTGTGGAATTGGGTAAAGATGGTAAATACCACATCAATAACGTGGTCTGTGCCGACGAATGGGCTGAAAATGTGGACGACAACGCCTTCACAAACGGCATTGCCAAAACCGTTTTGCAATATGCTCAACAAGCGGCTCTTGAATTGGGCGAAACGCCTGACCCTTTGTGGAAAACGGTTGGCGACAACATCGTTATCCTAAAATTTCCAGACGGCACAACGAAAGAACATGCTTCTTACGTAGGCGAACCCATCAAACAAACCGATGTCAACCTCCTATCCTACCCCCTCAGTATCGTGACCGATGAAGCGACCATCAAGAAGGATTTGGACTATTATTGGAAAACATTGGGCGATAATATCCCTGGTAAAAAAGGCTCGTCTCCTGCTATGGCACAAGCGATTTTCTGTATTCTCAATGCCCGTTTCAACAATACGGATATTGCTGCATCACAGTTTAACGACTCTTACAAACCCAATGAAGCACCGCCTTTTGGTGTTTTGGCAGAAACAGCGGGTGGTACAAATCCTTACTTTTCAACGGGTGCGGGCGGCTTTTTACAAACGCTCATCTTTGGTTTCGGTGGTTTGGAATTTACCGATGCGGGTATTGTCCAAAAATACAAACCAAAATTGCCGAAAGGTTGGCAGTCGTTGACGATTAAGGGTGTTGGAGTTGAAAAGAAGACGTTTACGTTGAAGAATTAGAAAAAGGTAGAAAAAGGTATAGTAGACAGAAATTCCATTGGTTTTTGCTTTTTTTTGCAAAAAAA
>JANLQI010000036.1:0-3518 GCA_031367705.1 Saprospiraceae bacterium
TTTTTTTTTTATATTATTAAAATTTTTTTTTTTTTCCCCCCTTTTTGGACGTATGCTACAAATCTGGGGACAAAAAAAAATCATTTCAAAAGCGTAATACTACCAAAATCGGACAGCGGCTGGTCTTTACACCTATACCGAACTTTCCATACATAAACACCTGTATTCAAAGCCTTTCCGTTGAAAGTTCCATCCCATTTTTCGAATTTATCGGTTGTCGAAAACATTTTAGAACCCCAACTATCAAAAATCTCAAAAACATCTAACTTTTCTATGGCATAAGGATTTGAGATAAAAAACTCATTGTTCAACCCATCACCATTGGGTGTAAAAGCATTTGGAAAAAACACCTTTCCACACTCCAATGTCGCTGGGTCAATCACTTTTACTTCTAAGGTATCCAGTGCCGTGCACTGTGACTCTTTCATCGTCAAAATATACTTGAAAATCCCCCCTTTTTTAGGTGTAATAACCGTCGTATCAACCTTAAAATTAGAAACATCTTCGCGTGGGGACCACGTAAACTCAGTTGCACAGGTACGTGTCACTTTTGTTTTAATCGTACTACCCAGAAAGATAATGGTATCTTTATTCGCAATACGGTCAGGCGCAACATACAGCAATCCGACTTCCGTTTCAGTCAAAGGACGATCATAAATGCGCAATTCATCAAGATAACCCGCAAACTTGCGGTCAGTGGACTGTAAACAAGGACTTTTAGCAATCGCCAAAGGTGCATCGGAAGTAATATTGACTCGACGAGTCGCTAAATTTGTTTGAGCCAAACGCCCATTGACATACAATAAAAGCTTATTGTAATCTCTAACAACTACAATGTGTTGCCAACAACGACCATAATCGAGACGTTGAATAATGACATTTCGGACTTTATCGTTTTCAGAAACTTCAACACTCATTTGATTTGTCGCAGGTGTATAACGAATCGCAAATGAACTATCCGACGTACAATTCCGACGTTTTGAAATGATATCTAAGGTCGAATTGCCTACTTGGTTCGATGCTTTGAAGTAAAAACTAACAGAAAAGGGTCCTGTTTTGAAATTATCAAAGGAAGCAGGGCCCACTATAAATAAGTCAGTCCGAAGCCCATCAAAACGCATCGCATTGCCTTCCACACCGCAGCCGAGCGTCGAGTCAGAACCGATAAAAGCTTTGTTGCCGTTGCCGCTTTTGTCAACAATCGGATAGCCGTCAAAAGGATAGTAACAAACCAATCCTTCTTGAAGGTTTTGAGCAAAAGCAGCACAACTAATTGATAATAAAAGGAATAGAGTTAAAAGGCGCATTGAATCGGTGTTTTTATTTTTTAATATTTCACAGGATACAGTCTAAAAACGCTTAAAGACGCGTAAAATTTTACAAACCACCTTTAAACATGTCCGCCAAACCACCTAAACCAGGAGGTAACATCGCTTCCATAGATTTTTGCATCTCAGCCGCCGCTTTTTCGCCCGCTTCGCCTAAAGCACGATTGACAGCCGCCATCAAAACGTCTTCCAATTGTTCTTTGTCTTCTAATACTGAGGGGTCTAAAATCGAGATGTTTATGATTTCTTTAATGCCATTGGCTGCAACTTTGATGCCACCAACTGTGGTTTCTACGACAATAGCGGCTGTTTTTTGAGCCAATTCCGCTTGTTGTTCTTCAATATTACCAAACATATTACCAAACATGATTCTATCGTTTAAAAATGAGTGAAATGATTTTTGATTTAAAAGCGCAAATTTAAAATGTTTTTTCCGCCCTCTGCGTTTTATTTTCACAATGTAACTCGACTGTAACTCGAACTTCCAGTTCGAGAATACCTAAAAGAGTATAGACATTAATAAAACAATGCTTTTTACACCGCACCAACTGCAAGTTGGCGTTACACCGCACCAATCGTAAGTTGGCGTTACAAAACAATGACAATGCACCTTCTATTTTCTTTTTTATTGCCTTTTTTTTTTACTTTGGACACGTCCATCGAATGGACAACGCCCAAACAGCATGATTTTGGCGAAATACTGAGGGGTAGCCCAGCTGTTCATATTTTTACTTTTAAAAACCTCTCTGACAAGCCACTCGTCATTGACAATGTGCGGACAGATTGCAGTTGCACCGCTTCAGATTGGGCATCTGCCCCTGTTTTGCCAAAAGAAATAGGAAAAGTTACCGTTACTTTTGATACGAATAAAATAGGTTATTTCCGTAAAAAAGTAACCGTTTGGATTCGTGGGCAACGGCAAGCGGAGAAACTTGTTATTGAAGGAGAAGTTAAGTAAAACGTCTCTCTTCATCTCATAGTTAAAAAATTTAAAATCAATTATTTACATTTAAAACACCACAATAATGCGGACACACCTCTACATATTACCCATTTTGGTTTCTGTCTTTTTAATGAATAATTGCTCAAATCAAACACCTTCAAACACCCCTGCCCTATCCATGACGGAACAGCATACTGCATCAGCAGATTCAAGCACGGACGATGAAATAGCAGCGCTGAGCTACTCACCTAAAATGGCGGGTTTGAGTTTCGTTGCGCCACCGCGACCATTTACAGGAGCAGTGATGAACGAAGTCAAATCTGTCAATGCCGATTGGATTGCAACGATTCCTTACGGTTTTACACGTATTGGCGAAGCGGCTGTTCATTATGATGATTTTGGTGGACATTGGTGGGGCGAGCGTCTCGAAGGTGTTCGGGTGACGATTGATTCGGCACATCGAGCTGGGGTTAAAGTTATGTTGAAGCCACAAGTCTATGTACCAGGCGGTTGGGTCGGTGGTTTGGACTATGCCACCGATGCCGAATGGAAAAAATGGGAAAGTGATTATGAAAAATACCTCATGCGCTTCGTCAACTTAGGTATTGAGATGCACGTCGAAGCGATTTGTATTGGCACTGAATTTAAAATGAGTACCGTCAAAAGAGAAGCCTTTTGGCGTGGGTTGATTGCCAAAGTTCGCCAAAAATACAAGGGCAAGCTGACTTATTCTTCGAATTGGGACGAATACCCTGTTATTCCGTTTTGGGACGCTTTGGATTTTGTCGGCATCAACGCTTATATGCCTTTGTTGGACAAAGACACCCCCTCAGTATCGGAGCTGTGTGAAGCATGGAAACCGTATTTTGAACAAATCAAAGCGTTTCAATTGAAAGTCAATAAACCGATTGTCTTTACTGAATACGGCTATATGAGTGTTGACGGTTGTGCGGGCAAAGGTTGGGAAGTTGAACAAAAGGTTAGGTCATTGAATATCAATGAGTTAGCACAAAAAAACGCTTTAGATGCGCTGCATAAAACTTTTGCAAAAGAGACTTGGTGGCAAGGTGGTTTCCTTTGGAAATGGTTTCCTGATGGACAAGGACATGAAGGGTATATTGAGCGTGATTATACACCACAAAGGAAACAAGCGGCGGCGGTTTTACGGAAATGGCATGGGGCGTATAAGCCTATGTAAATTTAGGATTTAGGTATAGTAAACGGAAATTGAATTGTTATTTATTTTT
>JANLQI010000250.1:0-10339 GCA_031367705.1 Saprospiraceae bacterium
CGGAAGTCATAAAAAACATATCGGTGATATAGATTTTATCCACGTCTTTTGGGTCGCAAAAAATCTCTTGATAGTAATTGCCAGAGGTCGCAAAGTCGTTCATTTTTGACCAACTTGCGCCTCTGTCCGTCGAGCGAAACACGCCGCCTTTTTTATCTTGCGCTTCAACAACGGCGTACAATACATCGGGATTGACGGGCGACATCGCCAAGCCAATGCGGCCCATTTCTACTGAGGGGAGTCCCGTTGTCACCTTATTCCACGTAGCGCCGCTGTCGGTACTTTTATAAATCGCTGATTCTGGTCCGCCGCTGACGTAGGTATAAACTTGCCGCATCCGTTGGTGCGCCGCTGCATAGACGATGTTCGGGTTGCGCGGGTCAATCAACACCTCGTTGCAGCCTGTGTAAGTGCCGATATTGAGGGCTTGTTTCCACGTTTTGCCACCGTCTGTGGTTTTATAAATGCCGCGTTCACCTCCGCCCGCCCAAAGCGGACCATAAGCAGCAACATATACTTCATCGCTGTTTTTAGGATTCACGGCAATCATGCCGATGTGTTCAGAGGCTTTTAAGCCCATGTTTTTCCATGTTTTGCCACCATCTTCCGATTTATAAATGCCATCGCCATAACCGACGACGCGTTGATTATTGTTTTCGCCCGAACCAACCCACACGACATTCGGATTGTTTGGGTCAATCGTCACGCAGCCGATAGAGTAGGAGACTTGTGCATCAAAAATAGGTTGGAAAGAAATGCCCCGATTGCTGGTTTTCCAAACGCCACCCGCTGCTGCCGCCACATAATATTCGTTGTGGTTTTGCGGATTGACGGCAATGTCCACGATACGCCCAGAGGTAGTTGCAGGTCCAATGCTGCGGAGACTCAAACCGCCGTAGGTATCAGAGGCTTGTAAAGGGTCTTTTTTTTCTTCGGGTTTTTGTCCGAAAACGCTTAAACAGAGGATTGTCAAAACGAATACTAAGGAAAAATGTAATTTGAATTTCATTTAATCACAGATTTGAACAGAGTGAAAAGATTAATTTGATGAATAACTTAAAGAACAAATGTAGTGATTTAGGTTGCCGCTTATTGAATCTGTAAGATGAATTTTATGCTTAAAAAAAATACCCCCCTCAGTATGCTTGATACTGAGGGGGGTATTTTTGAAAAACGAAAGACGGAAAACCCTAACTCGCCACCTTCAAACCGGGTGTTTCAGAATTAGGTATCAACCGCACCGTTATGATATTGATTTTCCCGCGTTTGAGATTCGGCAGGGGCAGTTGATACGGCAGATAGCCCTCTTTGACAATTTCCAACAGCGGGATGACGGGTTCTGTGATTTTTGCTTTTTTATTGGCGGCTTTTTGTGTAAAAACCTTTTTGACATCAAATGCCTTTTTGTTTTCTTGAATGGTGGCACCCACTATTTTTTCATCCGTGAGGTCGTCAATGGCATTCACTTTGAGTTGGGTGGTGGTACTTGTCGGTTTTTTGATGGTTGCCGCTTTCTCAAACTTGGCGTAGAAGTTCGGAATACTGTCCTTGATATGGAGCAGGGTAGGAGCGATGCGGTCATTGACAATTGCGCAAGCTTGGTTGGTCAAAACCTCCGATTTGCTGACTTCGGTACTCGTTTCGCTGCGGACACTTTTGGTTTTGGGTACATCACCTTTGAATTGGCTGACTTGACCTTCAAAAGCTGTGATGTCGGCGGCTTGTAAGCCCCGTTTGGCTAAGTCATTGGGGTTAAGGGTTTTGAGTTGCGTCATCAGATTGCCGCAATAAAGGTGCAGTTCGCTGTCTTTGGCTTTGATGATTTGTTTCTCAAATTGTTTCAATTGTTCTTTGAGTTGCTTGTCGCCTTTGTGGGCAGCATGGGCATTGCCAGAACCAATCATTTTTTTTGCCGCCGCCACAATGCTCACTTTCAAACCTTGTTTGGCACTCGTGATGTCGGTGGTGGACAAAGCCGCTTTTTCGAGCGAAGCTTCGATTTCAGGCAACAAAAGACGGAGTTCTTCGGCATCTTCGGCTAAGGCTGGGGCGAAGGGGTATGCTTCTTGGTTGGTTTTGAACAATGCTACAACAGCGGTAATCATGTTCACGCGCGCATTTTTAAGCGCATTCATATTGATTATTGGATTTAAAATAGATTAAAAAAATGAATTTAATTATTTGCAAATATATCCCCCGTATCAATGCCGCGCAAGTGTTGTTGTTAGATTGATATGATTTTTTTTGTTAAATAGTTGTTAATGGTTATTTGTGGTGTTTTTTTAGAATCAAGACCCTAATTTTTAGGCGATAAAATTTGATTTTACCTAAAAGGCATTTAACTTTGTCAAAAAAAAATGTAAATGAATACTTTAGAATTAAAAGGCAGCCTATTAGATTTGATTTCAAAAGCAAATGACAATACTCGCCTTGCTCGTTTGTTTGAGGCTTATTATGAAATCTTTACTACTGACTTTGATGGTGATTGGTGGGATGAACTGCCCGTAGAACAACAAACCCGACTCACACAATCAATCAAAGAAAGTTATGACCCTAAGAATCTAATTGACCATGAAGAAATGAAAAAAAGACATGCTAAATGGTTAAGAAAATAAAATGGAACATCGCTGCGGGCAACATTTTTGAGGAAACGACCTTTTTGAGATAATTCGATGTGCATTGCCGCTTAAATACTTTTTATACACTGTGCATATATTCAAAAAAAAAGCCTTGCAGCCCGTCTTTCGGGTTGCAAGGCTTTTTTACTGAGGGGGTGCTAAGTACGCACTGCTTTCACGTCTGCAGACGTGAAAGCAGTGTATTGTGTCTCTGACGAGGCTTACAAGAGGAAACATTTATACAGTTCTGTATGCTAAAATTTCATTTTTTGTATTCTTACGGCATTTAATATAGCTAAAAGTGCTACGCCCACATCTGCAAAAACCGCTTCCCACATCGTCGCCAAACCACCTGCGCCCAATATCAATACAATCGCTTTGACAGCAAAAGCAAGTGTAATATTTTGCCAAACAATGCGCTTGGTTTGTTTGCCAATATTGATTGCCATAGCTATTTTACTGGGTTTATCGTCTTGAATGACGACATCTGCCGTTTCAATAGTGGCATCGCTACCCAAACCGCCCATTGCAATACCGACATCGCTCAATGCCACAACGGGCGCATCATTCACCCCGTCGCCTACGAAGGCGACTGTTTCGTTTCGGTCTTTAATGGCTTTTACTTTGTTGACTTTATCTTCGGGGAGTAAATCGCCAAACGCATTATCTATGCCTAATTTATCCGCCACAAATTTTACAACTGAATTTTTATCACCACTCAACATTGTGGTTTTTACATTCAAACGATGCAGTTTGTTGACGGCTTCTTGTGCATCTTCTTTTATACTGTCAGCAATCGTCAGGTAGCCCACAAATTTTTTATTGTAAGCAATAGCGATTAAAGTATCAACAATACTGAGGGGATCAATATCGTAGGGGATAGCAAATTTATCCATCAATTTAAAATTGCCTACCAACAATGTTTTGCCTTTTATGTCGGCTTTTAGTCCAAGTCCAGATATTTCTTCTACATTTTTTAAATCAATACCTGTATCAATTTTTCCAACAAAATCATGTATTGCGGTGGCAACGGGGTGTGTGCTTTGGCTTTCCAACACATTCACCATTTGTAGAATTTCAGCTTTGTCAAATTCGGGTTTTATGACAACTTCTTGTACTTTAAAAACGCCTTCGGTCATCGTACCCGTTTTGTCCATTACGACATTTTGAATATTGGCGATAATGTCTAAAAAGTTACTGCCTTTAAATAAAATACCGTTTTTACTGGCTGCTCCAATGCCTCCAAAATAACCCAATGGAATAGAAATGACCAAGGCGCAAGGACATGAAATCACTAAAAACACCAAAGCCCGATATAACCACTGACTGAACACATAATTTTCTACAAAAAACATCGGTAACAAGCAAATCGCAACAGCCAAAAACACGACAATAGGCGTGTATATTTTAGCAAATTTGCGAATAAACAACTCCGTTGGGGCTTTTTGTGCCGTAGCGTCTTGCACCAATGCTAAAATTTTACTCAACTTGCTATCGGTGTAGGCGGTTGTCACTTTTATTTGTGAAACGGTATTCAAATTTATCATCCCTGCTAACACCGTTTCGCCTTTTGCTTTGGTATCGGGTTTGCTTTCGCCTGTGAGTGCGGCTGTGTTGAAAGAGGCTGTTTCAGATAATAATTCGCCATCTAAACCCAATTTTTCACCTGATTTTAATTGAATAATTGCACCAATATGGGCGGTTTCGGCTTTAACTATTCGAGCTTGATTGTTTTCTAAAATAGTTACTTCGTCTGGTCGTTGGTCGAGCAATGTTTTTATGTTAGCTTTTGCCCTTTTGACTGCCAATGTTTGAAAAACTTCACCAACGGCATAAAACAACATGACCGCAACGCCTTCGGGATATTCCCCAATAGCGAATGCGCCAATAGTGGCGATACTCATCAACAAAAACTCTGAAAATATTTCACCTTTGCCAATGCTTTCAAGAGCTTCCTTGACAACTGGAAATCCTACTGGAATATAGGCAATCACATACAAAACAATCCGAACCCAACCCGTAAACCATGTTTGAGGGAAATAATTATCCAACACAATAGCAATGAGCAATAAGACAAAACTGATAATCGGTGAGAGAAACATTTTTAAAATGCTGTCGCTACCGCCTGAATGGTCGTGACCGTCATCGTCACCGTGTTCATCGTGGTCGTGACCATCGTGTTCTGAATGACCGTCTTTTAAGAGTTCTTTAGCACCTGCATTGGTGTAAATTTTTTCTTCTTGTGTGCAGCAAAGATGTTTGCCGTCTTTATCGTAAATATGTTGATGTTGCATTTTTTATTGATTTTAACATTGAGCCGACACCCCCTCAGTATCGGCTCAATAAATGAATGATTTTTACTCAATTAATGGTCATGCCCACCGCCGCCACCTTCGGAAACTTGAAGATGCGACTGCAAGTAATAAGCCCCTTTGACGACAATATTTTTTTTATCATCAAAGGCGTGTAAAGGCGTGATTTGCACAAAGCCCAATTGTGATGCGCCTGTTTTAACTTCAATGCGTTGAAAATGGTATTCGCCTTTTTCATCACCTTCCAAAATGAAAATAAATTCTCTGCCTTCGGCTTTGATAACCGCTTCTTGTGGCAAAGCATCTACGGTATGGCTGCCAATATTTATCAAAGCATTGACATACATACCGGGTATCAAAGTATGTTTTTCATTGACAATATCGGCATGAACGGCTACGGATTTTGTCTCATTTTCAAAGGATTTGCCGATGTTAAATATCACACCTTTAAATTCAGCCCCGTTTTGATTGGTTAAAATAAAACGTACAGCTTGCCCTACTTTTACTTTAAATAAATCCTTCTCATAGACCAATAAATCAACGTGCATTTTTGAATTGTCAACAATAGAAAACAACGATTTTCCAACTTCGACAGCACTGCCAATATTGATGTTGACATCCGTAATATGTCCACTTATCGGTGCTGTAATATTGATAATGGGCGAATCGGAATTGCCACCAATGTCAATATTTTGACTTAAAATACGGATTTGGCTTTGCAATCCCTTGATTCTACCTTCTTCCATTCGCATATCGGAACTCACCTTCTGGAAGACTTTTTTAGCATTGACATTTTCATCGCTCAATTCTTTTTGACGGGCATATTCCAACTTCAAATAGTCTAAATTCACTTCCGATTGGTGCAATTGTTCATTGAGTTTTTCCCGTTCTAAGCGCAAGTTATTGTATGCGATGCTTTGTAAAGTCGCCAAAACTTGCCCGATTTTGACATATTGCCCTTCAATAACCTTTATCGTTTTAATCGTTCCTGCCAAAGGTACGCTCACTTGTGCTTGATTTTGTGGCGGCAATTTGGTATAGCCATTTGTATTAATAACTTCGCTCAAATTCTTTTTTTCAAAACCCGCTAAGACCAAACCTGTTGCTTTGTATTGCGCTTCGTTGAGATGCACTTCTTTTACGCCTTCTGCGGGGGCTTCTTCGCCCTCTTTGTGGGCTTCAGTCGCTTCTGTTTTGTTGCCTTCGGCTTTTTTATTACAGGCATTGAAAGAAAAAATACTTGCTATGATGAATGCTGCAAGGATGCCGCTATAAATTTTAATCTTATTATTCATTGCTAATTTTTTTATTGATTGATAATAAATTGAATAGAAATAATCGCTTTATTGAGGTTATTAATGGCTTCTAAATGTGCCTTTTGAATCTCTAAATTGGTTTGCAAAGCCTGTCCATATTCCACATAGCCAATGTCGCCACCTTGATAGGCTTTTGTTGCATTGTTTATGATGGATTGAGCATTAGGCAAAGCGGTTTTTTCATAATAAGCGACATTCGTTTTCCAAAAATCATATTGTTGCACAGACTGTTTCAGTTGACTTTGCAACTGCGTTTGCAAGTAATCATTTTGTTTTTGCTGTACCAATAATTGCAAATTCATTGCATCATTTTTGGCTTTATAAGCACTTTTGCCAAATATTGGCACATTTATACCCAAATGAACGCCTTGAAAACGGGGTATTGAACTGTACGTTTTAGGCTGCCCGTTTACTTCTTGCGTGCCTGCAAAGGATTGGATAAAATAACCGACTTTGAAATCGGGTAAAACATCGGCTTTAACAACATTCTTTTCGGCTTCAATCAGAGCGAGTTGTTGTTTGGCATAAAGCAAAAGGGGATTATTGTTAATGACTGACGGGTCGTTTATTTCAGTCAAAGGAATACTTGAAAAGCCTGTTTCCGCTATTGAAAAATCATTGAAATTATTCATCCATTGATTTAATTTCAATTTTTCAACCGCTATCAGATTATTGATTTGAGCGATGTTTTGCTGCAATTGTTGTTGTTTGGTTTCAGCCGTCGTTTTTTCCAATAAATTACTTTCGCCTGTTTTGAATTTCAACGATGCAGCTTTCACAAACTGTTGCAACAAACTATCTTCCCTTTGTAAAACGGTATTTAAGGCTTGCAAATACAGTATTTGATACCAGCTTTGTTTGATATTAAAAACTAATTCCTGCTTGTTAATCGCCAATTTTTGTTGGCTTAAACCCACATTTTGTTCCACTAATTGCCTTTTAGCTTTAATCAAAGTTGGATTAGGAATATCTTGTGAAATGCTGAAATTTTCATCAAACCGAACACTATTGACCTGCCCCAAAGTCGCATTGATATTTGTCTTAGGCAAAGTCAAAATCCCCCCCCTCAGTATTTGAGCCGTTTGAATTTCCAAATTATTGGCTTGTAATAAAGGGTTGTTTTTAGTGGCTAAATCAATCGCCTCATTTAATGAAATATTGGACGTTTGAGCATTTATAGAAACTGAAAAGAAGGTAAGACCTATTAGAATAGCTGTATTAATGACCGTTTTTTTCTTCTTCTTAAAACCATTTTCAAGGAAATAATACAAAATTGGTAAGACAATCAGCGTCAATAAAGTTGCTGTAATCAAGCCGCCAATGACCACTGTTGCCAAAGGTTTTTGGACTTCTGCCCCTGCGCCACTACTCAATGCCATAGGCAAAAAGCCCAAAGAAGCCACCGAAGCGGTCATAATGACAGGACGCAAACGTACCTTTGTCCCTTCTCTGATGCGTTCTAAAACATCGCTCATGCCTTCGGCTTTTAATTGATTGAAATAACCAATGAGTACAATGCCATTTAAGACCGCCACACCAAACAAGGCAATAAAACCAATACCTGCCGAAATGCTAAACGGCATACCCCGCAACCAAAGCGCAAATATGCCACCGATAGCCGATAAAGGAATAGCCGTAAAAATCAATAAGGATTGCTTGATACTACTAAAAGTGAAATACAATAAAACAAATATGAGTATTAAGGCAATAGGCACAGCAACAGAAAGGCGTTTATTCGCTGCTTGCAAATTTTCAAATTGTCCACCATACGTTATATAATAGCCTTCTGGCAGTTTCAATTTGGCATCTAAACGGGTTTGAATGTCTTCCACAACGCTTTTAACATCTCGTCCTCTGACATTCAAACCAATCACAATACGGCGTTTGCCATCTTCCCGACTTATTTGTGCGGGCCCATTTTCGTAGGTCACATCAGCCACTTGTTCCAAAGGGATTTGGCTGCCCGTTGGCAAACTGATAAATAGGTTTTTGACATTAGAAATATCTTGCCGTTCATCTTTTGCCAACCGCACCACCAAATCGTAGCGTCTTTCGCCTTCATAGACTGTTCCCGATATTTCACCCGCAAAGCCTGTGCGTAAAACCTTATTCAAATCGCCAACATTCAAGCCATATAACGCCATTTTATCAGGATTATAGCGCACATTTATTTGCGGCAAACCTGTGACTTGTTCGGCTTTAATGTCCATCGCCCCCTCAGTATTTTTGATTAAACCGATGATATTAGTTGCCGTAGCCGCCAATTTATCCAAATCATCTCCAAATACTTTTATCGCTACATCGCTTCTAACGCCTGTCATCAACTCATTAAAACGCATTTGAATCGGCTGCGAAGCCTCAAACTCAACGCCTGGAATATTGCTCATTTCATCAAGCATCATATCCGCTAATTTGTAAAAATCGTTGGTCGTTGTCCACTCTTTTTTATCTTTTAATATAACAATTAAATCCCCCGTTTCAATCGGCATCGGGTCGGTTGGAATTTCTGCCGAACCAATTTTGCCGACCACTTCAATGACTTCGGGGAATTTTGATTTTAATATTTGCTCCAACTTCGTCGCTGTTTCAATAGATTGATTCAAAGAAGAACCCGCCTGCAATCGGTAATTAATGGCATAATCGCCTTCCTCCAAAGTCGGAATAAATTCACCACCAAGCGTATTAAAAACGAATAACGCGACGACAAATAAGGCAATAGTAATGGCAATGACAACCCCTTTTATTTTCAAAGCCCCCCTCAGTATTGGCGCATAAATGCGTTGAAAAAAGTGTATTATTTTATCTGAAATATTGTCTTCATGCCCCGTTTTTTTACTTAAAAACAAAGCACTCATCATCGGAACGTAGGTTAATGATAAGATGAATGCACCCAAAATCGCAAAAGCCACCGTTTGCGCCATCGGTTTAAACATCTTACCTTCTGTACCCACCAATGCTAAAATCGGCAAATAGACAATCAGGATAATGATTTCGCCAAATGCTGCACTACTTCTGATTTTAGAGGTGGCTTGATAGACTTCTTCGTCCATATTTTCGGTGCTTAATCTACCTTTTTCCCCGCTTTGTAGTCGGTGAACAATTGCCTCGACGATAATAACCGCCCCATCAACGATAAGCCCAAAATCAATTGCCCCAAGGCTCATTAAATTGCCCGAAACGCCAAAATAATTCATCAAACTCACGGCAAATAACAACGCCAAAGGAATAACCGAAGCGACAACTAAGCCCGCCCGCCAATTGCCAATCAATAGAACCAAAATAAAAATAACGATTAATGCACCTTCTAAAAGATTGGTTCTGACCGTTCCAATCGCTTTATCTACCAGTTTAGTACGGTCAATAAACGGCTCAATAGCAACGCCTTCGGGTAATGATTTTCTGATTTGAACGACTTTCTCTTTGACCAAATTAACAATTGCTGCACTATTTTCACCTTTTAACATCAAAACCATACCGCCCACAACTTCGCCTTTACCGTCCTTCGTTACTGCCCCATAACGTGCAGCCGAACCTTCGCCAACTGTTGCTACGTCTCGAATGAGAATGGGAATACCGTTGTTATTTTTGACGACAATTTTTTCAATATCAGGTATGTTTTTCACCATCCCCAAACCGCGAATAAAATAAACGTAGGGCTGTTTGTCAATATACGCCCCGCCTGTGTTTTCATTATTTTTTTCTAAGGCTTCAAAAATTTCTGTAATGGTCGTATTCATGCTTTTCAATTTATCGGGCTGCACCGATATTTCGTATTGCTTCAAATAACCACCCAATGTAGTGACTTCTGCCACGCCTTTTGTACCCAAAATTTGGGGTTTGACAATCCAATCCTGAATACTCCGCAATTTTGTGGCATCGTATTGCGCTTCAAAATTGGGTTTTGCAAACACCACATATTGATAAATTTCGCCCAAACCCGTACTAATTGGGGCTAATTCGGGTATGCCAACACCTTTCGGAATGAGCCTTTCCGCATCTTTTAGCTTTTCGCTGATTTGCTGCCTTGCCCAATAAATATCCACTTCTTCCTCAAAAACAAGCGTGATAACACTTAAACCAAAGCGGCTAAATG
>JANLQI010000279.1:0-9073 GCA_031367705.1 Saprospiraceae bacterium
TTCAGTATTCTCCGTCTCTACTTGCGTCAAGCGTAGCATTACACTATCTAACTTTAAACTTAGTTGTCTTATGTCTGCGTTTTTACCCATTGCTCTAAAACAAAATTTATTTATATAGGTTGCGACCTAAGCTGTTACTAAATTTCTATATTGATGAATTTCGGAAGAATTGTAAAGATTTAGATTATAGAAATTATATAGATAGTATAATTCATCTTCAAAGACACGATTTTAAAAAAGAGGAGCTAAATACAGAATTGAAAGACACATTAGGAAACATATTAGTATTTAATGATATTATAAATCAAAATAAAGGGTCAGTGATTTATATTGATTTTTGGGCTTCTTGGTGTAGACCGTGCATCGAAGAAATGAAGCAATATCCAGAAATTGATGACTTTTTCGTAAAAAACAAAATTAAACCAATACTTATATCAATAGATAAAGATGAAATTGCATGGATATCTACAATTAGAAAAACAGAAGCACAATTTAAAATAAATTATCTAATAGATAAAGATACGCCTCTTGCTACTTTTTTTAAAGTGTCACCAATTCCTAGATATGTATTAATTGATAAAAATGGTAAAATAGCACAATTTGCAGCGGCAAGACTTAGCAACAGTAATGATTTGGCTAAACAAATACTCTCAATTGTAAAATGAAAAAATTGTTTTCTGTTATAAATCAATATTTTAAAGAGCAATGCAGAATATATCTTCATTTAAAGTCATTATTGGCAAATAACTTATGGGTATTGCTTGGTTTTAACTACTTTCGTGAATATTTATTTTGATACATATGTAGCATAATATAAATGTTGATACCCGAAAATAAACAAGATTTTAAAAATGCCTTGATAATCCATTCTTTTAGTAGTATCCATATTGAATTAGTACCACTATTATTAATCAATAATCTAAGTCAAGTCTCAATGAATCAATTATTTGCCAAACGAGAAGATAATACTATATCTATAGCTTATGCTTTTGTTAAAGTACTTTCTGTCCCCATAACTTATAAAACATTAGCTGCGAAACTTAAAATTCATCCGAGCTATCCGAGCTTATATGCTGTAAGTGAAGTGCTAAAAGGTTTTAATATACAAAATTTTCCTGTTCAAATTACAACTAAAGAGCTACCCGAAGTTCCTATGCCTTGTATGGCTGCCCTCAATACTGAGGGAGGCATTTTTGCTATTATTCTTTCCATTAGAAACGATATTGTTGACTGGTCACATTCTGAAAAAGGGCATCAGCAAGAAAGTATTGCTACTTTTTCAGAAAAATGGGATGGTGTTTTGCTTTTAGCAGAGTCAAATGAAGAATCAGGTGAAAAAAATTATACAATCAATCGGAGAAATGAAATTATTGATGCTATAAAATATAAAGCACTTGTGCTTGGTGGTCTTTTTTCTTTGTTACTAATTTTGTATCTTTCTTTTAGTTCTATAAATACTTCTATTTTTCTTCCAACTCTACTTTTTACTAAAAGTATTGGTATTATTATTAGTGTTTTCCTACTTTGGTATTTGCTTGATAAATCCCATCCTTTTCTTAAAAATATTTGTCAAATAGGGAAAACAGCTGATTGTAATACTGTTTTAGATTCAAAAGCAGCTACAATCGGTGGCGTATTGAGTTGGTCAGAAATTGGATTCTTTTATTTTTCAGGCTATATTATTGCTTGAATTTTTACTTTTCTTTTTAGGCTATGGATATTCAATACCTTCTTTTACTGAGGGGTATAACTTAGCATTGTTATTATTGAGTTTCATATTGCCATTAGTTATTTGGTATAGTTTAAAATCTATTTTCATAGAATCACTTAAAACACCTTTTTTAGAGAAATCATTGATGAAGTTTCAAAATAATGTTTCAGTTTTCAAATATTTGCTTTCGGAACAACATGCAATGCTTAGATTGCCTTTGAATATGTCTATAATAGAGTTAGGGAAAAGTGATTCAACTAATATTATAACAATAGTCACAAGCCCATATTGTGGTGCTTGTTTTAATATTCATACGATTGCCGATGATATTATCAATGAAAATATGGATAATGTAAAATGCCAATTTATCTTTTGGGCTACGAATCGCCCTAATGATAAACGAGGCGACTTTGTAAGGCATTTGTACTCTTTAGATAACCATCTAAGAGTAAATGCTTTAGAGGCATGGTTTTCTCAACAATATAATTTTGAAGAATGGCAAAGAGCCTATCCAATTCAAAAAATTAGTGAAAAGGTTTTTGAAATTGTCGAACAGCATGAGAAGTGGTGCATAGAGTCAAATACTCGATTTACACCAACAGTTTTTATCAACGGTCATCTTTTGCCAGATTTATATCGTTTTCAAGATATAAAACGTATTGCGCCATATATATTCGCAAAATGAGTATTCAGAAGTGAAAATTCTTACTTAGATTCTAATAGTGAGACTTATGTCTAATGTAAAAGCTTCTTTTATTTAAAACACTCAAAACCAAACACTTATGTCCAAATACATCACCGACCCAAACGACATCCACCTCTCCGAGCGCGAAGAAACGCTTTATTTACTCGGCAATCCACCGTCTTGGATGACGCAGTATGGCATCATCGTGGTCGGTATTTTTTTCAGTATTTTGTTGACTTTGAGTTACCTCATCGAGTACCCCGACATCGTGACGTGCCGCGTCGTCTTGACCACTGAAAACCCGCCTATCCGTATCATGGCACAATCGAGCAACCGCATAGCCGCCTTTTTTGTCCATGAAAATCAATCCGTTACTGAGGGGTCACTGTTAGCCGTTTTAGAAAATACGGCTGATTGGGAAGATGTTTTGAGGTTAGAAAAAATACTCCTCGCCCCCAACCCCCAGAGGGGGCTTTCCACACTACGTGAAAGCGGAACGCCCCCTCTGGGGGTTGGGGGGCTACAAGGCGTTTATTCCACTTTGATGCAAAACGCTAAGGATTACGACTATTTTATCCATAAAAACGGTGTCGCTACTAAAATCGAACATCTGCAAAACCAAATAGACGGTTTGCAAGCGATGAACCAAAACCTTGAAAAACAAAAAGACATTCAAACCAAAGAATTTGTTTTGACAGAACAGGATTTTAACCGTCAAAAACAACTTCATACTGAGGGGGTGATATCGGATGCGGATTTTGAAAAATCCCAAGCCCAACGCCTCCAACAAAGCCGTCAAATAGCTGCCACCGAAGCCACTTTTATCCAAAACGGTATGCAAATCAAGCAAATCGAAAGCCAAATCAGCGACCTCTCACAAAGCAAAAACGACAACGATAACACTAAACAAACGACCCTCGCAGAGGACATTCAGCGCACATTGAGTGCCATAGCCGAATGGAAAAAGACTTACCTTATCATCGCTCCAATAAGCGGAAAAGCCACATTATCAAAGGTTTGGGCAACAAAACAAACGATAAACGCAGGAGAAGAAGTCTTAACGATAGTTCCTACTGAGGGGTCATCAAAAGTATTCTGCCAAGCGACGATGCCGATTGCCAATTCAGGCAAAGTAAAAACAGGATTGACTGCCACGGTTCGGCTTGACAATTTTCCTTTTCAAGAATATGGTGTTTTGGAAGGCAGGGTACAAAACATAGCTGCCTACTGAGGGGATATGCCGAACACCCTGCCTTGTACTTGCTTTTATGGTAAAGAGAGGCGCATAAAAAGAAAGTAGGCAAAGTTTCTAAATCTACAACGATGAAAAAATTAAATTTTGGAGCGTTCGCAAGTATGAAAATTCCAACAGAAACATTAAGAGGCATTGCTGGCGGAGTGGCCATTACTGGTGTTATTTATGGAGGCTCAAATGATGGTACTTATTCAGAAGGAGGATACCATAGTGCTGGATTTTCTTTTACACATGACTCCCGTAGCGGAAACACATGGACGTTCAAGGGGTGGCAAATTACCACCCCTCCTGCAAACCCATGACGGAAAAATGGTCATTTTGTCCATCATCATTGTCCAAAAACTAGCACACCCCCACGATGATAGTTCGGCTATACTTGAAACGGTCATGATTATCGAAAATCGGTGATTGATTATCAATTTTAAAACTCAGTTTCTCGACTTCTTAATTTCGGTAATTGTGACCGTTTACAGTATATCTTGAGTAACGCTATTTTTTTTCATTAACATAAAAAATTAAAATTCATATGAAACATGCTGCAAGCGTTTTCTTTTTATTATTAAATTTTATTGGTGTTGTGAAGGCACAACATGATTACACAAAAAAATATTATCCCTTTATCAATCAAGCCGAACTGCAAATCATTGATGATAAATATGATGATGCCCTCGAATTATATTGCAAAGCGTTTAAATCTGTTCCTCGTTGCTTTTCAAAAGATTATTACAATGCTGCCGTATGTGCTGTAAAGGCAATGAAATACGATACAGCGTTTCAGTTTTTAGATAGCCTTGTTGTGAAAGGCACAGAAAAATCTTTTTTCAACAATTGTTCGGCTTTTCAACCTTTAAAAAAAGAACGGAAATGGCAGATTTTTCTTGCTAATTTTGATAAAAACCATCAAATCGCTCTAAACAGACAAAACTCGACTTTTGAAAAGTTGTTAAAAGGACTCGATTTTTCAGACCAAGAGTTCAGAGCGAAAAATAGGGCATATGAATTATATAGAGATACAATAAATAAAATAGATAAACACAATGTAAAGATATTAAATATGTTGATTGAAAAATACGGCTTCCCAAATGAGCATCTCATCGGACGAAAAAATCCTATCGAAGAAGATTTGCCTGGTTTTACCGTATTTCTACATCAAAGCCAAAAAATGGGAAAGAATCAAGAGGATTTCGATTTTACTAATATTCAAATCGAAGCTGTAAAAAAAGGAGAGTTAGACCCTCACGTCTATGCGGTATGGGCATCATTTCAAGGGAAATCTAAAAAAAATTTAGGAGATGCAACCACTATGCAGTTATCGTTTGGTGACAAAAAAACACCATTTGGTATTCCAAAATATACGCCAGAACAAAAAAAATTGATGAATACTGAAAGAATAGAGCTTGGACTCGAATCCTTAGAAGATTATAGCAGAAAGTCCATCTTTGCGATAAAAAACGAAGATAAAATGAGGCGTTTTGCCTTTGAAAGATATTTTACTTTATATATCTTAGATTGTGATGATGAAAAACAATATAAAGCTGGTTTTGGTATATTGGAATTCATCGAATAGCGTATAAATTTTATATTATGATATTGATTTTAAGTGACCGTTTCGACCACAGTACAAATCAAGTAATAGATTGGTTAAAACGTTCTTTTATTAGGATAAATGAAGAAAATTTCGTTTCAGAAATTTCTTTTGATATGAATAGCTACAAATCTAAGAATGGAAAAATATATTTCAATTTTATTGCGCTAAATCTGATGGATATTCAATCCTTTTGGTATCGAAGAGGAAATTTCATTATTCGGATTGAAGAAGTAATTTACGGTAATAAGCCAATTCTGATGCAATTGCAAAAAGAGTGGGAGGTCATGGCTTCCTTTCTGTATTTTTGTTTGAAAGAGAAAAGAATTATAGGTGACTTTAAGAAAGCCCATGAACATAATAAATTAATTGATTTATTAGTAGCAAGTGAAGTTGGGTTGAATATCCCACAAACAATTATTTCAAATAAAAAAAATGATATGCACAATTTCATAGAAAATAACAAGAGTGTCATTACTAAAGCTATTAATGAGATGTTTGAAATTGAAACAAAATTTCATTTTCAATCTATTGGAACAAAATTAATTGATGATTCATTTTTAAATAGACTTTCCAAAACATCTTTTCCTACTCTGTTACAACGAAATATTATCAAATTATTCGAACTTAGAATAGTTTTTATAGCGAACAAATTCTATGCGATGGCAATTTTTTCTCAAAAAAACGAAATCTCAAAAATAGATTATAGAGATGGTCATAAACTAAAAACAAATAGGAACATTCCATTTCTATTGCCATCTGATATTTCTAAAAGATTGAAGCAGTTGATGAAAAAATTAGATTTAGATACAGGTTCAATAGATATGATAGTGACACCCGAAGGCGAATATGTGTTTTTAGAAGTCAATCCAATAGGGCAATTTGGTTGGGTATCTCATGATTGTAACTATTATTTAGAAGAAAAAATTGCAAATTATCTACAAAATGGAAATTAAAATGGAAAAACTATTTACTGATGAAGAATTGGAATTCCTTCCAATTGGTTTTCAATTTTTTGTAAAACCAGATATGACTCCAAAGGCAACACCAGAATTTCAAGAACAAGCTAAGTTCATCAACATAAATTATTATAGCACCAGCAAATACAAAGTTCATACACATAACAAACCCCTCAGTAAAATCATCAAAAAATAAGTATGATAGTAGAATCACCTTTCAGATTATTCACTTGCTGCTTTCCAATTGCTGGAGCAGAAAGGTCACTAATTTGTGATGTCCAAAGGAAAAGCTATCAATTTATTCCTTCTGCTTTGTATGAGATTTTGACAGAACACGACGGTAAAACAATAAATGAAGTTAAGAAAGCCTATAATAACGAGTACGACGATATTATCAGTGAATATTTTGAAACCTTAGAAAAAGAGGAATACATCTTCTTTATAGACACCCCTCAGTATTTTCCTAAAATGGATTTACGTTGGGAAGAACCTTTTAAAATTACAAATGCTATTATTGATATTGGGGCAAATTCAGAAGCCCTAAATTGGGCTGCTATTATTCAAGAATTTGAGGAATTAGGTTCAAAACATATCCAAATTCGCAGTTTTTCGGATAAACCACTGTCGTTTTTTGAAGATATTTTAGAAAAATGTGAAAATAGGCGTGTTGTTTCGGTGGAGTTGATAATCAAATATCAAACAGATTTTGACAAGCGACTTTTGTTTGATTTTTGCAATAAATATCCGCGTGTGTTTGCTGTTTATGCTCATTCCGCATCTACAACCGAAACATTACATATTTCAGAACAAGGTATGGGTCATATTTTTTATACAACAGATGAAATAACATCGGCTTGGCATTGTGGTATTATTTCGCCCGATTATTTTACAATTAATATCAAAACCTTCACCGAAGCCCAAAAGCACAATACCTGCCTAAACCGCAAAATCAGCATAGATACTGAGGGGTATATCCGCAACTGTCCGAGTATGCCCGAGCATTATGGCAATATCAAAGACACGACATTGCAAGAGGCAATGCAGCATCCCGATTTCAAAAAGTATTGGTTTATCAACAAAGACCAAATTGAGGTGTGCAAAGATTGTGAGTTTCGCTATATCTGCACCGATTGTCGTGCGTATCGTGAAGACCCCGAGAACTTGTTGAGCAAACCTCTGAAATGTGGTTACAATCCCTACACTTGTGAATGGGAAGAATGGAGTACCAATCCGTTGAAACAAAAAGCAATTGACTATTATGGTATGCGCGAAATGGTTAACAAGACAGAACAGTATTCATAAAACTGTTTTTCTATACAATTAGATTGATTAAGAGGTTATTGATTTATGTTCAAAATCAATGACCTTCTTTTATTTAAAACACTCAAAACCAAACACTTATGCCCAAATACATCACCGACCCAAACGACATCCACCTCTCCGAGCGCGAAGAAACGCTTTATTTACTCGGCAATCCACCGTCTTGGATGACGCGATATGGTATCATTGTGGTCGGTATTTTTTTCAGTATTTTGTTGACTTTGAGTTACCTCATCGAGTACCCCGACATCGTGACGTGCCGCGTGGTATTGACCACCGAAAACCCGCCTATCCGCATCATGGCACAATCGAGCAATCGCATAGCCGCCTTTTTTGTCCACGAAAATCAATCCGTTACTGAGGGGTCGCTGTTAGCCGTTTTAGAAAATACGGCAGATTGGGAAGATGTATTGAGGTTAGAAAAAATACTCCTTTCCCTCCCCCCAACCCCCGGAGGGGGCGTATCGCTTTCCGCGCTGCTCGAAAGCGGAACTCCCCCTCTGGGGGTCGGGGGGCTACAAGGCGTTTACTCTACTTTGATGCAAAACGCCAAGGATTACGACTATTTTATCCATAAAAACGGCGTGTCCACTAAAATCGAACATCTACAAAACCAAATCGAAGGTTTGCAAGCGATGAACCAAAACCTTGAAAACAAAAAGAGATTCAAACTAAAGAATTTGCCTTAACAGAACAGGATTTTAACCGCCAAAAACAACTGCATACTGAGGGGGTGATTTCGGATATGGATTTTGAAAAATTCCAAGCGCAACGCCTCCAACAGAGTCGTCTAATAGCCGCCACCGAAGCCACTTTTATCCAAAACGGTATGCAAATCAAGCAAATCGAAAGCCAAATCAGCGACCTTTCTCAATCGAAAAACGATAACGACAACACCAAACAAACGACCCTTGCAGAAGACATTCACCGCACATTGAGTGCGATAGCCGAATGGAAAAAAACATACCTTCTCATCGCCCCGATAAGCGGAAAAGCCACATTGTCAAAGATTTGGGCAACAAAACAAACGATAAACGCAGGAGAGGAGGTCGTGACGATTGTACCGACGGAAGGGGCATCAAAAGTATTCTGCCAAGCGACTATGCCGATTGCCAATTCAGGAAAAGTAAAAATCGGTCAATTTACCACTATCCGATTCGACAATTTTCCTTATCAAGAATACGGCGTTTTGGAAGGCAGGGTGCTAAACATCGCCGCCGTACCCCAAAAAGGCAAAGAGAGCGACAACTACCTCGTCCGCATCGCTGTCAACGATTCCCTGCGAACGACTTATCATAAGTATCTGACCTTTCAACAAGAGATGGTCGGCTCGGCAAATATCACAACAGAATCTCGCCGCTTACTCGCCCGTTTTTTTGATAGATTGAATGATTTGTTGAAGAATCGGGCGTAGTCCTTACCGATACAGCGTCAAATAATCATGCAAAACAATTTTCTTACTCTTCGGATTGACGTATTCTACTTCATAAAGGTATATGCCTTCGGGAACTTGCAAACCTGTGTTATTCTTCTGTCCGTTCCAACCTACTGAGGGGTC
>JANLQI010000366.1:0-5638 GCA_031367705.1 Saprospiraceae bacterium
AAAGCCCGATTGCCATCTAAAAGACGAGCCCACCAATTGACTTTCCAACCCATTGACCAGCCTGTTGACACATCGCCGCGATGTTCCAAAGTGGTACGTGCCGCCGAAAATAATTCAGGATTTTTATACGGTGAAATTTGCCCCGCAGGATACAAGCCGTAGAGGTGCGAAATATGACGGTGTTTATCTTCGGGATTGTCCAAATCTTCGAGCCATTCTTGCAGCTGACCATGCTCACCGATTTGCATAGGAGCTAGTTTTTCAAGGGCAATTTTCACTTTTTTAATAAAATCAGCATCCGTTTTGAGTATTTCAGCAGCTCTAATTGTTTTAGTAAAAAGCTCAAAAACGGCTTGATTATCCATCGTTGCCCCCTCAGTAATCGAAATATTTGGGCGAGATTGTGGCGCATTTTCAGGTGAAATACTTGGGCTGACGATGAGCCAACCATGTTTTTTATCTTCTATTAAAAAATCTAAAAAGAACTCCGAAGCACTTTTCATAATCGGATAAACTGATTTTAAATACGCAACATCGCCGTTGTATGCATAGCGTTCCCACAAATGTCCGCTCGAAAGCCACGCATTGCTTATCATCCACAAACCCCAAAATACACCGTCAACCGTACCCGTACTGCGCCAAAGGTCGGTATTATGATGCGCCACCCAACCATTGGCAGCGTACATGGTTTTGGCGGTCTGGCGACCCGTTACTGACAATTCCCGTATCATTTGAATCAAAGGCTCGTGCATTTCTGTCAAGTTTGTGTTTTCAGCGGGCCAATAATTCATTTCAGTATTGATATTGATGGTGTATTTTGAATCCCACGGCGGTGACATTCTATCATTCCAAATGCCTTGCAAATTGGCTGGTTGCCCACCTTTTTGAGAAGAAGATATCAAAAGGTAACGCCCGAATTGAAAATACAAGGACACCAATTGCGGGTCATTGCCGCTCGCAAAGTTTTTAATCCGTTCATCAGTCGGCATCTGTGATGCATCGCTCGAGCCCAAATCCAATGACACACGGTTGAAATATTTCTGATAAGCCGCAATATGGGTTTTTAAAAGACTGGTAAAAGGCTTTTTTAATGCAGGATTTAATATCTCCGAACACCGCTTATTTTCATCGCCCGTTAATGTTTGATAATCCGTAAAATTGGTAGCAATCGCTATATAAATAGTCGCTTCATCCGCATTTTCAACGGTCAAAGCTGTTTCAGAAGTAGTCATTTTACCACTCATCGGCACGATTCGAGCAATAGATGTAAATTTCACTTTACCTTCAATCCCTTCATGGTCACTCGTGATACCCCTCAGTATCAAGCTGTTTTTATCAGTTGAAACGCTTGATTTTTGAGGGCTTTTATAATTGGCTTCAAATGAAATTTGCCCTTTTTTATCGGCTGTCAAATGAATTGCAATCACTTTATCCGACAATGAAGCAATTGCTGTGCGTGTGAAAGTCACGCCGTTGATTTTATATTTCGTAGTCGTCGTGGCGTTTGAAATATTCAATTCCCGATAGTAATCCGTTGGATTATCATGGTTTTTGAATTGCAAACAGAGGCTTCCAACGGGCTGGAATTTCATACCATTGGCTTTGGTCAACCAGTTTTTTTGCGCCAAATCTTGCGCTTCCGCATTTTTACCTTCGGCTATCAAACGCCTCACTTCTGGCAAATTGGCTAAGGCATTGGGCGCATCATTGCGGTGCGGGCTACCCGACCAAACCGTCCCTTCGTTCAGTTTGAACGTATCGCTCGCCACATTGCCGTACACCATCGCTGCGACAAAACCGTTGCCGATGGGCAAAGCACTTGTCCAATTATTGCCAGTAGGCTGTTTGTACCACAGTTTCAGATTGTTTTGGGCAAGTAAAGCCCATTGAAACATTACAGCTACACATATTAGAAGGTGTTTTTTCATCTTTTTTAAATTTTAATATACTTTACTCCGTGACAACATCAATTTCTGAATACCCTGCCGCATTATTTATTGACCGAGAAATGTACAAAAGCATAGTATTCCATCTCTTGCCACTGCAACTGGTTTTCATTGGGCAATGGCCCCAAAGCCATAGGTGGTTTCACTTGGCTAAAAGCAGTAAAATGTGCACTCAAAAAATAGAGTATTCCGAATAATAACGGCTTAAATTGCATAGTTTAATATTGATTTTACTTAAAATTTCGGCTTTCAGCCTTCAGTTATTAGCCCATTTCATATAAAATTGTCTTAAAACGGCTGACTCCTGAAAGCTAAAAGCTGATAGCTAATTTTTAATTTTTTACTTAAAAACAACACTCTTGATATAAATATCTTGCGCTTTACCCACAGGATATTTTATAAATAAATCATGCTTTCCTGTTACGTTTTTGATACTTTGGTTGAAGGCTTTCCAATTATTTTTACCGCCCGTAGATTTGATATCCACGGCGGTGAGGAGCTTACCCGCTTTCAAATCATCTAACCAGATTTCTAATTTACCGCCTTTGGTTGCCGAAGCTTGTAACTCAATTTTTTTAGCAAGCGTTTTACCATTACCGAATTCTAAACCCGAAATCATGAACCAACCCCCTTTTTCAGATGTATTTGTAACCGCTTCATCTCCTTTTTCAACGCCATAATAATTGCTGTATCCAACAGCAAGCAATTCAGTAAAAGCATCTTTGCAAATGAAAAAATCAAAATCCGCAGCGACCCCCTCAGTAAATAAGCCTACACTCGTGCCGACCCAAGCGTTATAACTCGGTTGCGTTTTATCGAGATTGACCAAGCTGATAGGCTCGCCAACTTTAGCCCATTTTTTACCATCGCCACTCGCAAAAGCAGTCAATTCATGTTGTTTGCGGGTAATTTTTAACCAAACAACATTGCCAAAAGTATTGGGTATGCTGAATGTGTTTTTTTCAAAATTAAAAATGATTTTTTTACCATTATTAAAACCACTGTACAATCTCACAATAACGCCTTGATTGCCACTTGACAAATAAATACCTGCCTTAGCCGTATCAACAGCGTTGAAATCAAGCTTCGTTACGGCTGAATAGTAATGGTCGGTTTCTTTCTGAACGATACTTGTGCGAACGCTGTCGGGTTGAAGTCGCAGCCAACCTTTTCGGTCTTTTAATGAATATTGATTGGCGTATCTTTTTCTTAAAAAATGCCAATTGAGGGAAAGCATGTCGGATTCAAAAAAATCAGCGTCAGCACTGCGCCATAAAATGCCACTCTTAGATAAATTGGGTTTTTCGATGGGTGCAGTAGTCGGCGCCATGCCCCAAGGGCGGTCACCTTCCCACATCACTGGGTAAAGTGCCGTTTGGCGACCCAAACCTGACCAGTCATCTCCTTCGTATTTTTCATAACTTTGACCAATTGTCCACCAACTTCCGTCAGCCAATTGTATCGGCGCAGAGATGTGATTGGGGCGGCGGAAACCCGTTTTAGGGTCAGTAACTGGCTTGAAAAACTCACCTAATCGCTCCCATTTTGTGGAATCGCCAGTCAAAGCCGTACCCCTCAGTACATACTGCCCTCCCGACACATCACCCGCAGGGAAATAGTAGTAAAAACCATTTCGCTTACACATCACGGGCCCTTCTGCCCAACTGTATTGCAAATTAGCATTTATCCAATCAAGGTCAATGACCGAAGAAGTCAATTGACCATCTTTGCCCAACTCTTGCAAGCGATTTGTTTTTTGCCCATTTTTAATAACCATATACGGTTTGCCATCATCGTCAACAAAAATGGCATTATCATAACCCAGAGGTCCCGTTTTTGGATTCGATTCCACTTTTACGGGTTCAGTCCAAGGGCCATAAGGTGTGCTTGCTTTGCTGAAATATTGCCCATTTGCTGAAAAATATATCCAAAATGAACCATAAAAATAGGTAATGGCCCCCTGCCAAGTCCCTGCCGAAGGTCGGTCAGTCACCCAACCCGCTTTGTTTGGTGGTAAAACACGGCTGATAAGTTTCCAATGCACTATATCTTTTGAATGATAAATGGGCATATAAGGCGTGAAGTGAAAACTTGAACCACAATGATAAAAGTCGTCACCCACTTTCAACATAGTCGGGTCAGGGTGGTCACCTGGCAAAACGGGATTGACGTAGGTTTTTACTTCGTTGTAAAAGGCGTCTGAATTCGAGTTATTCTGTGCTGTTAATTGTAAGGTATTAAGCAGCAAAAGAATGATAATGCATCCCGAATTTATATTGTTTTTTACTTTCATGATTTTTAATTTTCACTATTTCAGCTTAGTTTTTTTATCCTCACTTGTAAATTATCGAGTATTTTAAAAAGCCTTAATAATCCTCAATTGATGAAAACGAGGGCTAACTACCTTATTTTTAGCCGTAATTTTCACTTGAATATTTTCGCTTTCGGGCAATTTGATTTTTATAGTTTTATCTTTAATTGAGCTTATTTCAGCAGCATTTCCATTGATTAAAAACTCAACGTCTCCCGTTTTAAAAGCATCTAAAACGCTGATTTCAAGGTATTTTCCCTCTTTGTTTTTGTTTTGCAATTGATAGGACATAAATGAGCGTGTATTCCGCCAGTATTTTTCATCATCATAGCCAGAGTTACTTTGCTCGCCTTTGTATTGGTGGTCAACTTCTGGCTGTTGCTCACCACAATTAACTTTATCCACTGTAAGGGCTTCTAATGCCAAAAGAATTTCTTCTTCTTGTTTTTGATGTTCTTTCTGTTTCTCATACCCCTCAGTAGTGAATGTTTGAAAATACATCTGATAACGTGCGTCATGCAAACCGAAGAACGGTTGGAGCGTCAATGAGTCCAATTGAAAATGCAAATTATCAATCGGTTTGAGTTTTGACAAATAGTTTTTATTGTCATCAATCAAGGCATAAGCGGCATTGATTGGGTAGAGTTTTCCTTTGGTTTCATGACCCATTCGACTATCATCCGCAAAAAGACCTTTTAAATCATTCGTTGACGTTTTAGCGGCTAAAACGATAGGACCTCTCACAAAAGCCACCCAATTAGAGCCATCTGGTAGGGATTCTAATTGCGTTTTCATGGAGAATTCAATGCTTATTTTATCTCCACTTTTCCAAGTTTTATTAATCTTTATGTATTGAGATGGATTCGCTTTGACGTTTTCAACTTTACCATTCACCGATATTTTGATGCTTTCAGCCCATTTTGGATAGCGAATATTGAGAGGGAACGCTTGTTTTTTACTTAATTTTAAAACCAATTCGCTGGTATTTTTAAAAGGAAAATCGGTTTTTTGAATGAGTTGAAGACCTTTTTCTTTCCAATTGATTTCAGAAGGAATGAAAAGATTGACGTACAAATCTTTATCGCTATGGCTGTAAATCAGTTCAGCATATTTTGTATGGTTTTCAAGACCCGAACCAACACAACACCACATACTGGTTTCGGGCTGCGAATACACCCTGTAATGATTCGGGCGAATAGGTGTGAAATATACAAAACCACCTTTTTCAGGATGCTGACTTGATAAAATATGGTTATAAAGCGTCCGTTCGTAAAAATCCAGATAACTAATATCGTTGTTATCCAAAAACAAGGCTTTGCTCAAGCGCAGCATATTATAGCTGTTGCAAGTCTCGGGTCCTTGATTCGATTCCAACATTTTT
>JANLQI010000040.1:0-6305 GCA_031367705.1 Saprospiraceae bacterium
CTTTTTTTTTACAAAAAAAGCAAAAACCAATCGAATTCCTGTTTACTATACCTATACAAAATAAAGCTCTTTTTTGAATAAAAAACACCAATCACTTAGCATGAAAAAAGTATTAACACTCATCTTTTGTTTTTTCGCAATGGCAACCCTATTCAGTCAAAAAAGCGATGCACTTGTTCGGGGCAATGTTTATGACAGCAACGGCGGTCAACCTGTGCCTTTTGCCAACGTGATACTGAGGGGTACGACACAAGGCGGTACAACCGATGTCAACGGTTTTTATCAGATTTCTGATGTTAAAGCAGGTGACTACACCTTGTTTGTTTCGTTTATCGGTTACGACAGCATCGAAACCAAAATATCGGTGAAAGACGGCGAGATATTTTATAAGAGTTTTAATCTGACTGAATCCAGCACTTCCCTCGATGTCGTTGAGATTTCAGGCAGAAAGGAAGCCGCTAAAACAACCACCCAAGTTTCAAAGATAACGATTACGCAAAAGGAAATAAAATCACTGCCTTCAACAGGCGGCGAACCCGATATTGCACAATATTTAACCGTCATTCCAGGCGTATTGACAACAGGTGACCAAGGCGGACAGATTTATATTCGCGGCGGCGCGCCCGTTCAGAACAAAATTTTGTTGGACGGTATGACCATTTACAACCCGTTTCACTCCATCGGTTTTTTCTCTGTTTTCGAGACCGAAGCCATTCGTTCCGTTGACGTACTGACGGGGGGCTTTAATGCAGAATATGGCGGCAGAATTTCAGCAATTGTAGATATTAAAACCCGTGAAGGCAACAAAACCCGTTTTTCAGGCTTGGTCAGCGGCAGTCCTTTTCAAGCCAAAGCGTTGATTGAAGGCCCTTTGATGAAACTGAAAAAGGAAGGCGGCCCCAGCATCTCTTTCCTGTTCACAGGCAAACAATCCTTGTTGCCGCAAACCTCTAAAACGCTCTATGATTATGCGCGAAAAGACTCCACAGGTTTGCCGTTTGGTTATACTGACTTCTATGGTAAAGTGTCTTTAGTCGCTTCAGGTGGCAGTCGTTTGAATGTCTTTGGTTTTAACTTTACAGATGGCGTGAATTACCCAGGCATTGCGGATTTGAATTGGAAAACAACAGGTTATGGGGCTAATTTTCAGCTCATTCCTGCGGGTATGCGGATGTTAGTTGGCGGTTCTTTGACGGCATCTAATTACAATGTTTCATTGAAAGAAGCAGACCCAACGCCCCGCACGAGTGGCATCAGTAGCTTTGCGGGTGGACTCGATTTCACCGTTTTTGGCAACCACAGCGAATTGAAATACGGCGTTGAAATCAGTGGTTTCACAACCGATTTGGGCTTTCGCAATCCATTAGGTTTCGATTTTAAACAAAATGAAAACACAACGGAATTGGCTGGTTTTGTACGCTATCGTCGGACGTTTAAAAAATTAGTGATTGAACCAAGTTTGCACATTCACAACTACAATGCCCTTGGAGAAACCACTTTTGAACCGCGTTTTGCAGCAAAATTGAATGCGTCTGATAAGTTTCGCTTCAAATTTTCAGGCGGATTGTTTTCTCAAAACCTCATTTCTACGGTTTCTGAAAAAGACATTGTCAACCTTTTTGTCGGTTATATCAGCGGTCCAGAAGAGAAATTATTGAACCCTGACCGCACCGCGAATGTCACGTCAAAATTACAAAAAGCGATGCACATCATCGGCGGTTTTGAGATTGATTTGTCCAAAAAATGGGACTTAAATATTGAAGGATATTACAAAAAATTCAATCAACTGATTGACATCAACCGCACCAAAAGCAAATTCACAGACCCGAACTATATTACTGAAACAGGTGATGCGTATGGCATTGATTTTTCAACAAAATATGCGGATAAACATTGGAGCATATGGGGAACTTTCTCTCATGCCTACGTCACCCGCTTCGATGGCGACACCAAACTGACCTATCCAACCAATTTTGATAGACGTAATAATATGAATATCGTAGCGACTTATGCGTGGGGCGAGAACAATTCATGGGAAGCCTCGATGCGTTGGAACTACGGCAGCGGTTTTCCATTCACGCAAACCGTTGGTTTCTATACAAAATACCCTTTTACTGAGGGGGCCAACACAAATGTCAATACAGGCAATCCAGACTTAGGCATCATCTATTCGTCAAAAAGAAATGGTGGTCGTTTGCCCGATTATCATCGTTTAGATATGTCGGTCAAAAAAGCGATTAAGTTTACAAAATACGTCGGATTAGACGTTGTTGCAAGCGCAACAAATGCTTATAACAGGGAAAACATCTTTTATTTTGACCGTGTGAGTTATAAAAGAGTCAATCAATTGCCGATATTGCCAAGTTTAGCAGCGACTTTTCATTTCTGATAAAAACTAAAAATCATGTCAAAAGCAGCAGCCTTAGTTTATCTCATCGTTGCATTGTTTGTCTTTGCAATTGGGTCTTACTTATTTTACAGACTAATGGTTTATATTTTCAAGAAGTTAGACGAAAGGAGGAAATAAATATTGGTTATTAGTTATTTACGAATATCAATAACCAATCCCTAATAACTGCTGGCATAAAGTATAAAGCAAAAAACGCCATCGCCTGTCAGCCAGTACCTCCAGAGGTCTCTGACATGCGTAAAACAACCTTTTCGTCAAATTTTTCATAAAATGACCGCCTAAAAGCTAAGTTAACGATTGACAGAATGGCTTAATTATTCTATTTTTGTAGGGTAAAAAAGGAAAACTCGTGTATTATAAAGATGTACAAATATTTATTCAATTTAAAACATCAAATCATGAAAAATTCATCTCTTCTTTTACCGATTCTATTTGTGTTATGTGCATGCAATATGCAAAGCCAAAAAAAGGAATGTCCATTAGATGGTCGGACTTTTAAAATTGAAAACTTTGTCTATGGAAAATCGGAAGGCACCGAACTGCTGACATTTAAAAACGGTAGAGCAGAAAATGATGTGTGTAAACAATGGGGATTTACGGATGCAACATATACGGTGGCGGCTAATTGTACTTTTAAGTACACACTTACAAGCGATAAAGAAGGAAAAATGGATTGGGAGGGTCATGTATTAGGTGATAAAATAGAAGGAAAAATGGTTTGGGTAAAAGCTGGACAAAATGATATTCCCTATACATTTGTCGGACAAGAGGTAAAATAACCGAAGCCTACTGTGTTAAAGGGGCTCTAAGTCCCAAAGTCTGTTTATACTGAGGGGTGACGTTCTACATCCTTAATACTGCCACACATCAAGGTGTTTCACAAATATTTTTGCCAAATTTTCGGCATCAGAAATACCTCTGTGATGAATGCCTGTAAATTCAAAACCTTCCCGTTCCACCGCTTTTTTAAGCCCAATCGGTTGCCGATACTTTTTCATTTTTTGATATTGGTCTTTTAAGTTGATATGCGCATCGAGCCACGCTGTTCCTAAATCATGTCTGGCACATTCAGCAACCAGTTGTCTTTTGTCGAAACCGCCCCACGAACACAGTAGATAATCATCACCTTCGAGGTCAATAAAATCCATAAAATCGTCAATGACACGAGGGAAAGAGTCCGCTCGATTCACATCTATTTGAGTGATAGAGGTCAAATTTCGACAAAAATCGGACAAAACAGGGTGAACCGTTGGGCGAATAAAAACGCCAAAGCTTTCTATCCACTCACCAAAATCATCGAGTTTAACAGCACCAATTTCAATGGTCTCCATTTCCACGCCCGACGGGCGGTCGTGCCAACAAGTACATTCAAGGTCAAATATTATATAGTTCATGCTTCGTGATTCCTTATTTGAGATTTGTAATTAGAAATTGTTTTTACCGTTTTTTATTATCCATTATCAACTATCCACTATCCACTATTAAAAAAGCAAATATCGTTGCCCCCCTCAGTAACTAAAAGTTTTAGCGGGTCTTTTTTAGGAATAAAACGCATCTAAGCATGGATTGCCCCGTTTTAAAACCTAATTTTGCCCTTTAGTCATCATCCAAATATAACCTTTAACAACCAATCATACATGACATTCGGAATCATCAGAGAAAGAAAAATACCCCTTGATGCACGTGTGGCCTTAACGCCCAAACAATGTGCTTTTATTAAAAAAAACTTCCCAGAAATCAATATCATTGTTGAATCATCGGAAAATCGGTGCTTTTCCGATGAAGCCTACCGTACTGAGGGGGTCGAAATTGCAACAGATTTGAACGATTGTGATATACTTCTCGGCATAAAAGAAGTGCCTATTGAGCAACTCAATGACGATAAAACTTATTTCTTCTTTTCTCATACCATAAAAAAACAAGCACATAACCGTGGGCTTTTACAAGCCATTATTAAGAAAAATGTCCGCATCATTGATTATGAAGTTTTAACAGGCGACGATGGAAAACGCTTGATTGCCTTCGGCAAATTTGCGGGTATGGTCGGCGTACACAACGGTTTATTAGGTTATGGGCTAAGAACAGGCACGTTTACACTACCTCGTATGTATTCATTAAAAGACTATTCTGTTGCCAAAGAATTGTATAAAGAAATAAAATCTCCACCCATACATGCCATCATTTCAGGTGGCGGGCGTGTCTCAAATGGCGCAGTAGAAGTCATACAAGATGCTGGTTTTCAAAGAGTTAGCATTGATGATTTTTTAACGAAAGCGTATGACCATCCTGTTTTCATTCGGGTTCATCCAATGGATTATGTTGAACGAATAGATGGGCAACCGTTTGACAAAAACGACTATTACAGAGACCCCTCAGTATATCGCTCAACTTTTGCGCGTTTTTTCGATAAAACGGATTTGTTCATCAATGGTATTTTTTATGATGCCCGTGCGCCTCGTTTTTTTGAATTAAAAGATATGTCTTCTCCCGATTTCAACATCAAAGTCATTGCCGATGTGTCTTGTGATTTGATGCCTTATTCGTCAGTGCCTTCGACAATTAGAGCGGCAAAAATACCTGAGCCGTTTTTTGGTTTTGATAAAACAACACATCAAGAAGTCTCGCCTTTTGAAGAAAATGCTGTGACTATGATGACAGTTGACAATCTGCCGAATGAATTGCCAAGAGATGCCTCTACTTTTTTTGGCGAGCAATTTATCACCTATATTTTGCCCGAAATCTTGAAAGAAGAATACTCCGATGTATTGTTACGCGGCACAATTGCAATGGACGGAGCTTTGAGAGAACCGTTTGCGTATTTGCAGGACTATGTAAACGGTAAAGAATGAAACCAATGCTTCGGCTCATACGATTTCCAAACCTTGTAATTGTGGCATTGACGCAATACCTGCTGCAATACGCCATATTGATACCAGAGATTACGAAGTTAGGTATGTTACCCGTGCTGCCTGCTTTCCACTTTTTCCTCCTCGTTATCTCCACCGTTTTGATTGCAGCAGGCGGTTATGTCGTCAACGATATTGAAGATATGGAGATTGACGAACAAAACAAACCCGAACACAAACGCATCGTCGGACGTGTCTATTCCCTCAAGACGGCTTGGTGGATTTATGGGTTTTGCACTGTTATCGGTTTTATAATCAGTTTATATTTAGCGTTTTATGTCAAAGATGTGATTCAGTTTTTGATTTATCCTGCGGCAGTGGGTTTGTTGTATGCTTATTCACGTTGGTTCAAACGGCAGCCTTTGACGGGTAATTTAGTGGTGTCTTTTTTCTGCGCTTTTGTCGCTTGGGTTATATTTTATGCTCAGAATCTATCGCCTATTTTTCCTTTATTTTTAAAAACTTCATGGCTTGATTCTGTTAAAATCACTTTTATTGGTTATGCTGTTTTTGCCTTTTTATCCACCCTTTTTAGAGAAATCATCAAGGATATTGAAGACGCAGAAGGCGACCTTGCGGGCAATTGTCGCACTTTACCAATCGTTTTAGGCATTCCCAAAAGTAAAAACATCGCCTTATTTGTCGGCATTGTTTTTCTACTTTTTATGGCTTATTTCAGTTTTATACTGAGGGGGTCGCATGATTGGTTAAAAATCATCGTTTTAAATCTAACCGTTTCTTTACCAATGATTTACGCCTTATTTTTATTATCAAAAGCCGATGATAAAAAGGACTTCTCTTACCTCAGTCGCTTGGCAAAAGGCATTATGTTGAGCGGTTTGATTTTTATATTGGTGATGAAAATGTGATTTTTTTTTAGACCACTGATTGGACTGATGCGACTGGTTTTCACTGATTTTTTTCTTTACATTTCTTACAGGATGAAAGAGAAGAAAATCAGTGAAAACCAGTCGCATCAGTCCAATCAG
>JANLQI010000388.1:0-12648 GCA_031367705.1 Saprospiraceae bacterium
TTTTTTTGACCACTGATTGGACGCAACCGTCCAATCAGTGGTCAAAAAAAAATCATTTTTCATCATAGACATCAATAGAAGTCGAGCGTTGTGCGTAAAGACGACCTTTTTGAATCTGGAGATACCTATCGCCACTGACATCTGAGGGAAGCAGAACCGCTGTTTTAGCAAGCGTTTGTAGGTTAAACCTAAAATATTTATTATTTTGTTTATAAAACAATTGATTTTCAATGATTTGTAAACCTGATGCATTCAGAATATCGAATGTTTTGATGTATTTTCCAAATTGGTCAAAAACAAAAACGCCTTTGTTTGGCACATTCATATAAATGTTGTTTTCTCTAACCAACATCTGATTCGGCTGTAAGCCTGATATACTGAGGGGGGGCGTTGACTGCGCTAATTTGAACCCAGAAGCATCTACGGAAAAACGTAAAATCTTATTTACGCCACTATCATAAATCCAAATATGTCCATTGTCACCCATCGCTATGGCTGCTGCATTGGCGACACCCATGTCATTTAAAAACAAGGTTTTAATAGGATTTAACGCTGCATCAATGATGACAATACATTGATAGTCAGTGTAATACAGAATTATTTTGAAAGGATTGGTGACATCGACAGACCAAATGCGCCCAAATTTTTTATACGAAAAGCGGCTATCGAAATAACCCTCGCTATCGTATTTGAGGACTTCGCTTTTGTTTGTTATGACATAAATATTTTTCAAATGGTCGGTTAAGAAATAACGACAATCAAGGCTGTCATTTTTCTTAAACAGCTTCCATGTTTGGGCTGATACTGAGGGGGTGGTTAGAAGTAAAAAAGCAAACGCTAAAAAGCTAAGTTTGAAGTTCATGATGATTTGTATAGATTTTAATATTTTCATTTTCGTATGTTTTTAATGTCATGTTTTGTGATTCTAAGACGGCAAAAGTAGGGAAATGTAACCATTCTCCGAGATTAATATAACGTGATTTCCCGTTTTCAAGTGTCCAATCAATCGGCAAATGACGATGACCGAATATAAAATAGTCAATTTGGGGCAGTTCTGTCTTGATTTTTTCATTGGCAAAATGAATCAACCATTCCTTTTCAGCCCCGAGAAATGTGTTTTCTACTGAGGGGTCTTGTCCATCCCGACTTTTTGATGAAAAAAACTGCATCATGCCTACGCCTAAATTTGGGTGTACACGTGCAAAAAGCCATTGAGACAAAGGATTCGCAAAGACCTTCTTAATGAATTTATAACCGTAGTCGCCAGGGCCTAAACCATCGCCGTGACCAATAAAAAACTGTTTGCCATTGATTTCTCTAATAATAGGTTCACGGTAAATAGGTATGCCCATCTCATCAGAAAAATAGCGAAACATCCACATATCGTGGTTGCCCGTAAAAAAATAAATTGGAATATTGTTGTCTCGCAACTCAGATAGTTTTCCGAGAAGGCGGCTATATCCTTTTGGAATGACTTTGTGGTATTCAAACCAATAATCAAAAATATCGCCAACAAGATAAATCGCTTCTGCATCAACAGCAATATTGTCAAGCCACCGAACAACTTGTTGCTCACGTTCACGAGAAGTCAGACGGGCATCTACGCCCAAATGAAAGTCAGATGCGAAATACGTTTTTTTCATAGATTGAAAATGCGTTCCAATATTTTGGACAAAAATAGGGAAAAACTTTCCGCAAGTTTGAAAGTTGTGGAAAGTTGTCGAAAATTTATTAACCCCAAAAACAACGCCCGTTTGAGCTTTTATACTCAAACAGGCGTTTTGCGTTTTATACTGAGGGGTCTTTACAGAGCCGCCAATTTTTGTTTTACTTCGATGATTTCGTAAGATTCGATGAAGTCACCGACTTCAAGGTCATTGAAATTGTCAATTGTCAAGCCGCACTCGAAACCTGAACGAACTTCTTTAACGTCATCTTTGATACGTTTAAGAGAACCCAATGAGGCTGTTGCACCTTCTTTGACAGGGAAAATAACGATGCCATCGCGAATAATGCGAATGAATTGCTTACGCTCGATTTTGCCTTCTTGAACATAACAGCCTGCAATCGTACCGACTTTTGAGTTCTTGAAGATGGCGCGGACTTCGACGGTTGAAGTGATTTTCTCTTCTTTCGTCGGTTCCAACATGCCCTCGATGGCAGAGCGAATTTCAGCAATGGCTTCGTAGATAATCGAGTACAATTTGATTTCAACGCCTTCACGTTCTGCCATTTTCTTAGCATTGAGTGATGGACGAACTTGGAAACCAATGATAATCGCATCTGATGCCGATGCCAACATGATGTCTGCTTCGGTAATCGCACCAACGGCTTTGTGCAAGACATTGACTTGAACCGTTTCGTGAGACTGCTTGAGTAATGAATCGGACAAAGCTTCAACTGAACCGTCCACGTCACCTTTGATGATGAGGTTAAGTTCCTTGAACGTACCGAGTGCCAAACGACGACCGATTTCGTCCAAACTAATCCGTTTCGTAGCACGAGCAGATTGTTCACGGACGATTTGAGCGCGTTTTGTCGCAATCTCTTTCGCTGCCGATTCGTCTTCCATAACTTTGAATATCTCACCCGCTTGTGGTGCGCCACTCAAACCAAGAACGAGAACAGGTGTCGAAGGTCCTGCGGCCGTTACTTTTTTGCCACGTTCATTAAACATCGCTTTGATACGCCCTGCATTTTCACCAACAACCATAAAGTCGCCGACGCGCATTGTACCTGCTTGAACAAGCATTTTAGAAATATAACCACGCCCTTTGTCGAGCGATGCTTCTATGACTGTACCACTTGCTCGTTTGTCAGGATTGGCTTTCAAATCTAATAATTCAGCTTCAAGAACGATTTTTTCTAATAATTCTTCAATACCGAGACCTTTTTTGGCTGAAATATCTTGCGATTGGAATTTACCACCCCAATCTTCAACCAACAAATTCATCTGTGCCAATTCGTTTTTGATGCGTTCTGGATCAGATCCGTCTTTATCAATTTTGTTGATGGCAAATACAATGGGTACACCTGCTGCTTGTGCGTGGCTAATTGCCTCACGTGTTTGCGGCATGATGTTATCGTCTGCTGCAATGATGACAACGGCGATGTCGGTCACTTTTGCACCCCTTGCACGCATGGCCGTAAAGGCTTCGTGACCCGGTGTATCAAGGAAGGTTACTTTACGTCCATCTGCCAATTTCACTTCGTAAGCGCCGATATGCTGGGTGATACCACCCGCTTCACCGCTTGCAACATTCGTTTTGCGAATATGGTCAAGTAACGATGTCTTACCGTGGTCAACGTGACCCATGATGGTCACAACTGGAGCGCGCGGCAACAAATCTTCTGGTGAATCAGGCTCTTCGTCAATGATTGACACTTGCTCTTCGGCAGAAATAAATTCAACTTCATGACCAAATTCGCTTGTGATGACTTCAATCAATTCTGCATCTAAACGCTGATTGATAGAGACGAAAACGCCTAAGCCCATACACGTTTTGATGATTTCTGTAGCACTGATGTCCATCAAACTTGCCAAATCAGAAACAGAAATGAATTCTGCTACTTGCAATTTTGCTGTGTCAATCTCTTGTTGCCGGATCTCCTCTTTTTCACGTAGCTTAGTCCGTTTGTCACGGCGAATTTTTTGACCTTTACTTCTGGTGCCTATATTAAGGCGTGCCATTGTTTCCTTGATTTTCGCTTCAATTTGTTGTTGCGAAATTTCAGTAGGTTGAGCTGGGTCACGACGTGGAGGCGCACCGCCGCGATTTCCACCGCCTTGGCGATTGCCACCTGTATTGTTACCCGCAGGGCGATTGCCACCCGCAGGGCGATTGCCGCCTGTGTTGTTACCCGCAGGACGATTGACACCTGTGTTGTTGTTACCCGTCCGATTGGCATTGTCACCTGTGCGGTTTTCTGTCGTACCAGTACCGGTACCAGTATTAGTGCCAGGTGCGCCAGGTACTTTTTTCCGTTTGCGTTTCCGCTTGTTGGCTTCGCTATTCGGGTTGTTGTCACCCGTACCCGTTTGAGTTCGAGTGCCATCAGGGTTAGTAGAACGGTCTTGCGAATTACCTCCACGTCTGCGGCTGCGTTCTTGCTCGCGTGATTTTTTCTTCTTGTCCGCAATGGACTTTGTAACCTCTTTCTCTTTCTCTAAATATTTGACAATATCAATTTTACCCTTGATTTTCAAACCCCGCAACTCTGGAGCGACTGCGCGAATCAACTCTGGTGGTATCTCTCCAGTTTGTTCGTTCACATAAACCGTTTCTGGTTCTTTAGGCTCAACTGGCGGTGTTGGCACAACAGGCTTTTTCGGTTGAATATTGCTCGGACGTGGGTCATTCCGACGGTCATTATTTGGACGTTGTTCGTTCCGACGCGCGTCGTTATTTGGACGTTGATCGTTCGCTGGACGCACATCGTTATTTGGACGTTGATCGTTCGCTGGACGCACATCGTTATTCGGACGTTGTTCGTTCGCTGGACGCACATCGTTATTCGGACGTTGTTCGTTCCGACGGTCATTATTCGGACGTTGTTCGTTCCGACGGTCGTTACTCGGACGTTGTTCGTTCCGACGGTCGTTGCTCGGGCGTTGTTCGTTCCGGCGGTCGTTACTCTGTTGTGTCGGTTTAACCTCTGGCTTAACAGGGGCTTCAACTTCGGTTTTAGCTTCAACCTTAACCTCTTTAACGGCTACTGGTTTTTCTTCAACTTTAGTTGTCGGCTCTGGCTGTTTAGGTGTTAGGTCAATTTTAGCACCAATATTAGGCACATCTACCTTCGGACGGTCAATAACCACAGGTTTTTCCTCCGTCTTCGCCGTTAAAGGTGACAACGAAATCGTTTTATGCTCCATAGGCGGTCGTGTAATTGATGACAGACTTGGGCGATGAGAGATTTGCTGCGGCTGCTGGGTCGGCGGCGTTTGATGCATTGGTCGTGTGCCAATGACAAGTTGGTCGGCTTTCAGCTTTTCAGCTTTTGAATCCGAGAATTTTTTTACTACGGCTTCATACATCGCATCAGTAACCTTGGCATTCGGTTTACTCTCGATGTCAAAACCTTTGTCGTGTAGCTGCTCGACAACTGCTTGTAAACTCACATTGAGTTCTTTCGCTACCTTTATTAACTGTCTTTCCATTCAGACTATTGAAAAATAATTTTGTAAGATGTAATTTATTGAAAATCAAAATCTTACACCTTTGATTACAAAAACTACTTTTTATGATAAATTTTTATTAAAAATCAAACCTAAATATTGTCTCAAACACCCCCTCAGTATCAAACCCTCTTTTTTTCCTTTTTCGACAAAAAACACCACCTTATATAAAAAAAAATTTTGCTTACGACACGTCAAGTGGTAGGCAAAAGTTCTGCTCAATGAATGAGGCTGTAAGTCGTGTATGGACATCGTCTTTACATAATACCTCTATTTTTAGTTAAATAATTCATTACATCAGTTCTTTTGCATTTTTAGTTTATAAATTGGTTGTCTATGAGACCTTATAAAACCCCTTAAAAAGTAGTCGAACAAACTAAAGACCGATAAACTTTCCAAAAGACACGCAAAATTACAATTTATCTTTCACAGTTTTTAACAATTTTAAAGAAACCGTCTTTTTTTTATTTGAATTTCATGTTTTTACGATTTGTAAGCACCTTTTAAGCATGGGTAAAAAAATAATTTGCACAATTAAATAAAAGAAGTAGCTTTGCATTTCAAAGTTCTTTTTAAAAATACTTTTTTGAATGACTACAACGCACGAACAACTCAAAGACCTTAAAGAAATACGTTCATTGATGGAACGTTCAAGCCGATTTATAGGTTTGAGCGGCTTGTCGGGCATCGCCGCAGGCTTAAGTGCTTTAACAGGCGCAACCATCACCTATATATATCTCGATGCACGCCCTTTCCAATACGACCATCCTTCACGTTTATATTATGACCATGCCTTAGACGCGGCAAAATGGGGCTTTCGCTACACAGAATTCTTTATTTTAGTCGCCAGTTTGACCATTTTAGCAGCCGTTTCCTTTGGTATTTTGTTCACAACACGCAATGCACTGCGAAAAGGGCAAAGTATCTGGGATGCATCCGCCCGCCGCTTGCTCACAAGTCTCATCATTCCATTAGGCGCAGGAGGATTGTTTTGTTTAGCCATGTTGTTAAATGGTTCAGTAGCTTATTTAGCACCTGCCACGCTTGTTTTTTATGGCCTCGCACTCGTCAATGGCAGCAAATACACATTGCAAGATGTTTATTATCTCGGATTGGTTGAAATTGGTTTGGGTATCATCGCCATGTTTTCATTGCGCTTTGGTCTTGAATTTTGGGTCATCGGCTTTGGTTTCTTACACATTATATATGGTGCGATGATGTATTTTAAGTACGAAAAAGGTAATTAACCGTAACCGTAACCGTAACTCGAACTTCCAGTTCGAGCAATACTGATAGTTTAAAAAACGGCTTAATAGTTTCAACTTACATCTTCTCGAACTGAAAGTTTGAGTTACGTCAATCTTCTCGAACTGAAAGTTCGAGTTACGTTAAATAGAAATGAAAGATATTTTACAAAAAATAAATAACAAAGCCTTCGATAACCGCATCAGGCTCGGCATTATGTGCATTCTCATGGTCAATGATTGGGTCTCTTTTGTCACATTCAAAGAAATGTTAGAACTCGAAGACGGCAATTTAGCGAGTCATATAAAGGTGTTGGAAAAGGAAACGTATATAGAAGTCAGAAAGCAATTTGTTGGGCGAAAGCCATTGACCACCTATCAAGCAACCGTTTTAGGGCGAAAAGCCTTTGGGGAACACCTAACGGCATTAGAAAACTTGTTAAAAAATCTGCCATAGATTTTTTTTATCCTTAGACTTTGAAATTCAAAGTAGTTTGAAATATATAATCTTGTAAATCAAAAAAATCAGTTCAAATCAGTGTTTAATATGAAAAAATCCATCATTCCGCCCATTGCCGTTTTACTCGGTGCAATCCTTTTTAATCTCCTTTTTTGGAACGAAAAGTTAGGTTTAAACACCTTATTGTTCGACATTTTTATTGTCGCCACCTTGTGGCTAATCGATAAAGAGCCGTTTTCGGCCCCCTCAGTAAAAATCACTGTTGGCGGCACTTTACTCGCTGCAACGCTCATTGTTTGGCATAATTCATTATTAGTAAGATTTATACACAATCTAAGTTTTTTCACTATGATAGGCTTAGTACAACAGCGAGAATTGCGTTTCCTTGGATTCGCCATTCTCCAATATTTTTCCAATTGGTTTGCTGTACCGGTTCGCCTTGTGCAACAATTAAAATCAATGTTGATACTGAGGGGGCAAAACAATGTTGCCAAACAACTCAATGGCATCTGGTTGACACTTTTGATACTGCCTATTTTTTTCATGATTTATTTTGTAGCGAATGCCAAATTTGCTGAATTATCAACCCAACTCTGGCATCAATTTTTGCCATTTTTTACTTTTAACATTGATGTTCCCCGTGTTCTTTTTTTTAGTCTCGGCATTTTTATTGTTGGTGCGGCAGTTTGGCAACAGCCGTGGATAGACTTATCGCAAAAAGATGCGGCTTTCAAAGAAACACTATCTCCGCCCGAAAACCTTGAAAGTGAATCTGTTATGTATCGAAATGCTTTGAATTTGATTGTTGCACTCAATATTTTACTTTTTATCAACAATGTGATTGATGTGCTTTATGTCTGGTTTGGCGATGTCAGCGGCAAAACAGCTTTGGAACTCAAACAGTATGTTCATGAAGGCACTTATTTACTCATCTATGGTATTTTATTAGCCATCATAGTCATCTTATGGCTATTCCGCGACAGCTTAAATTTCATTGATGAAGCAGGAAAAAAGCCTGTTTTACTGAGGGGGGCAACGACAGCTTGGTTGGTGCAAAACGCCATACTTGCTCTGTCCGTAGGCATCCGAAATGGTCAATATATCAGTCACTACGGCTTGGCTTACAAACGCATCGGTGTATTTATCTTCCTTACACTCACACTTTACGGTTTATGGCTTTTGTATTTGAAAATCAAAGAGAAACGCACATTTTTTTTCTTTATATACCGCAGCAGTTACGCTATTTATGCTGTTTTGATGGCAACTTGTTTGGTCAATTGGGACGTTTTTATCACCAAATTCAATATCAATGTACCCGTCAAAAGTGGTGCCATTGACGTGCGTTTTTTAGTAGAAGATGTGTCCGACAAAAACCTTTATTTGCTTTTCAGCAACGTGGAACGCCTTGCTACAAAAATGCCATCACAACCTTTTCCCGATAGTGAATATCGTAGAGGGCCCAATGTATTTGCCAATGATGCAGAACGTTTGGCTTATTTGAAAACCCTATTAGATAACAAAAAAGCAGCTTTTGAAGCAGAACAAAAGACCTATTCGTGGCTTTCTTGGAACTACGCAGACTATGTAAACCAGCAATTTTTCAAATAACCTTCTTTAAAAAGGGCTTGGGAAACACAGAACTTGTTTACTTTTACTTTAGTATTGAGTAACGTATAAATAACAAATGTCCTTTTTTGTCATTCTGAACGAAGTGAAAGAATCTGTGTAAAACATTATTATTGAATAGTTTGTTTAGATTCTTTCACTGCGTTCAGAATGACAAAAAAGGACATTGACAATATTCTAATTGCTTTAATTTAATTCTAATTATCCATTTAAACGAGTTAATAAATACTGAAAATTAATTGTTTGATATTGAATTAACATCAAAATAGATATTTTTAAAAATTTGTAAACAATTCTTAATTTTAATAAAAGATTATGTGGAAATGGTATGAAAGCGAGATAATAAGTATAAAAGAACAAAGTTCAACAACTCGTTTATTTAAAATAAAAGTTCATGGTGATGAACCCATCAGCTTCAAAGCAGGGCAATTTGTCACCATGGATTTACCGATTTCAGAGAAGAGACTCAAACGGTGGCGCAGCTACTCAATAGCCAATGCACCCATCATTGAGCCTGATGCGCCAAGCCTAAAAGAGCGTGAATTAGAGTTTTCAATTGTAAAATTAGAAAAATCAACTGGCGGCTCTGATTTTTTGTTCAATGAAGCAACGATAGGCACTCCAATCCGGTTCAAAGGTCCTGACGGCACTTTTACCTTGCGGCAGCCGATTGACGACAAAGATGTCGTTTTTATCTGCACAGGAACAGGTGTTGCGCCATTTCGCAGCATGATTTGGGATATTTACAACCAAAATATACCGCATCGGAACATACATCTGATTTTTGGCGCACGTTATGAACAAGACATTTTGTTCCGCGATGAGTTCGCCTTTTTTGAAAAAAACTTATCAGGTTTTAAATACGATGTCGCTTTGTCTCGTGAACCTGATTGGGTGGGTCACAAGGGCTACGTTCACGGCATTTATACTGAGGGGTATAAAAACGCGCGTCCAGATGTGGCTTTTTATATCTGTGGTTGGTCAAATATGATTGATGATGCTGTAGCGAAGTTGATTGTTGACTTGGGTTTTGATAAATCGCAGGTGCATTATGAGTTGTATGGGTGAACAATAATTTGTAACTTTAATGTTTATTCATTTTACCAAAAATATTTAACTTTGTTTGAAACTTTAAAATAAAACGATTATGGTTAATGAAATGCCACAACCCATTTTATCAAATGTACAAATAGAATTACTCAAATTATATTCTGTGGGTGTATCTGATGATGTTTTGTTAGAATTAAAAAAAGTGATGTCTCGTTTTTTGATGCAAAAATTGCGTGAGGAAGCTGGCAAAGTATGGCTTGAAAAAGGGTATAATGAAACAACTATCAACTCATGGCTTTGAAAACCTCTCAAATCTTAAAAAGCAGAAGTAACACCCACTTTCACCCCACTAAACGCTGGCTCTAAACGGCAAATACCACCCGTGCAAACAACGCCTTCTACTTGTTTTACATAACTAACAGTGATTCGATTCGATTCATGCGAAAATGCCACGGATAGGGAAGGGTAGTGCAACGCCTTTGCCGTTTTTTTCGGTACAATATTCCACATATCACTCGCTGAAAATGACCATTTTGGGGCAATACTCAGTTCCACACCGCCATAAAGCCATGAGCCATAGTCTTGTTTTGTGTTCATGTATTGCAATTCCATTTTTAAAGACTTCTTTTCATTCAACCTTTTTCTGATTTCCACAAATGGCGTAACTGTTTGAACGTTAGGTACTTGTGGTTTGACTTCATAAATTTGTTGATTATAGGTCTGCAATTGAAGTCCCAATGTTATATCCGTATTTTCTTTTTTAATCAAACAACTGGCATAAATTTCACGATAAAGCAAAGTGTTTTTTAAAGTCGAAATATTGGAGACATTGACATCAAAATTGAGGTGTTCGTTGGGTGATAGTTTAACATCTAATTGCACCGCTTGCTCGCCCAATTCCTGCGTAGCAGGTACATAACGAGTCGTCAAACGATAACTATTTTGGCGGCTCATAGGCGGTAAAAAGTTGATAATCCCTCGGTTTAAGACCGCAAAAGGTGTTGTCCGAAACGTAAAACCGTCTGTCCGTTTCGCTTCAAGTGTAATACCTACCCCCTCAGTAACAAAGCTCAAATTGCTGTAAAGAACTGTCCCTGAACGATTTACAAATTTACCTTCCGTCAATGTACCGTCTCGATTGACTTTTGGGGCATTGGGGTCAAAGATGGCTTCATCCGTTTTGTAAGCCGCTTCCACATACCACGTCCATTTACCCGAAGACAGTGTATTGTAAATAGTTGTAGCAAACGTATTATACTTTGCGCCAATGCTATCTGCGCGTGTATAAGTCGCCAACGCAGAGACAACTTGATTGACCGTTGCATCGTCCAAAGTGCGATGAACAATGCCAAAACCAGGTGCTAATGAAACGTTTTTTACAGAAAAGTACCCCTCAGTATTTAAGCCATTTATCGTTGATTTATAGACATCAAACTGCTGTTTTTGTCTGCCTGAAAAGGCTTTGATATGGGCATTTTCGCCTAATTGATAATCGAGGTTGATGCCCACAAGCGCATTGTCAACACCCAACGGACGGTCTTCATAGCTGCGATAAATGATGCCAGACCCGATTTGGTCATAGATATAACCGCCATAAATCGTCAAATCATGCACCCGTTTTTTAAGGTAAAAACGACCAATGCCATTGGCAGAATAAGATTCACGCGGATTAAGCAGTTGCGAATTGTTGAAAACATCGAAACGAACGCCAATTTCGTAACCTGCACGGCTATAATTCAGCGTCAACCATGAGTCAGCACCCACAAGTTGATGGTCATACTGAGGGATATTGGCAGCCCCAATCGCAGAATCGCGGATATAAAAATTGCCATTCGCTTGTAAGCTACCACTTAATGCGCCTGCATCGCTACCAGATGTAACATTTTGACAATCAATGTTTTGAATTAAAATAAGAAAAGAAAAAAGAAGCGTTTGTATTCGTAAAGTCTTCATATACCATAATTTTTTAAGCCCAAAAATGAGCATAAGATTTCACAGAAACATCACTAAACGGATTTGAATCGCTGATAGATACAAAAAAGACGGTGTGAATGTCGTCACACCGTCTTTTTCCAATATTTGTATTTCTATTACTTTAAAGGTTTTAATGTATAACCTTCTTGTTTCAACAGATTAACTACGCCTTTTTTTCCGCCTAAATGCCCTGCACCGACAGCAAAAAATGTCTGTTTCAGTTTCATGCTTTTTGCCATTAACGGAATCCAATTGAGGTTACGAGTCGTCACGAGCAACGTTTCGTATTGTCCTAAACCTTCACTATTATCATCTGAATTGAGCATACTTGCCATGGTTTCAATGTCTTGTGCTTTATACATTTCTACCATTTTACTGAATTCGCTGTCGCCATCTTTCGAGCCTGATTTGATGGATTTGACAAGCATTTCGGCTTGTGCTTTGTAAGGAATGGAGTCAAAAATGCCCATTTGGAACTCCATTGTCTCCAAACCGCCAAATTCTTTTTTCTGTTTTTCAGCGATGTGCATGATTTCAAATTCGTAGGAAACCGTCTTTTGGTCGGTTGAAGTGGTATCGAGTGGGTTCATTTTCGCCCCATCGCCATCCACCAAAGCTGATAAAAACATGGGTTTTACCCGTTCCATCATCATCATAGGCATACCGATTGAGTCAAAACGATTTTTGACAAGTTTATAATCATCGGCAGAAATCAAATCACGCAGACGCGTGCCATTAGGCATCATCGCTTTCATCATCACGCCTATGAGTGCCATCGGATTACTCATATCTTTCATATTGATTTCAAAAGTTACTTTTTCGCTCGCAGCAATGGCTTTTCTGGCTTCATCGCTTAGGAAAAAATCTTCTTTGGGTATCATGTGAATCGTGCCATAGAGGTAAGATGGTTTTTTCAAATCTTTACCACTGATTTCCCACAACAGAGCATTTTCGGTCTTAGATACTGAGGGGGTAGCTATGGCTGTTTCCGCTTGTTGTGCGGCTAAATTGAGGTTTCCAAAGAACCCAATGGTAATGAAAAATAAAACTAAGTTTTTGATTTTCAACATTTTATAAAGGTGTTTTTAGTTTTCGTGAAAAGGTATAGTAAACAG
>JANLQI010000387.1:0-29374 GCA_031367705.1 Saprospiraceae bacterium
AATTTTGGCGTAACGGCGGGCATTGCTGAAATGTTGATTCAAAGTCATGGAGGAGAAATTCACTTATTGCCCGCCTTGCCGCAAGCGTGGCATACAGGCAAAGTGACGGGTTTGAAAGCCCGAGGCGGTTTTACGGTTGACATGGCATGGGCGAATGGGCAGTTGACAAAAGCCACTATTCATTCCGCGTTGGGTGGCAATTGTCGGATTAAAACGAATGACAAAAGGACGGTCAATATACCTTTTGAAACCGCCAATGGGAATAATCTGAATATGCTTTTTCTGGCTGTGGATGCTGGAAAGCCATTGATAAAAGATGTATCTAAATTGATGGAAATGCCTGTTAATCAAGGTTTTGCAATTGATTTTAAAACAAAAAAAGGAGGCGTTTATACCATTCAATAAAATGACGACCCCCTCAGTATAAAACAGTTTTTTTATGAAAAAAATAGCCTTTATATCAGCATTTGCAAGCATTTTTTTTATGCTCATCGTCGCTTTCAAACCGACCGAAAAGAAACCCAACATCTTATTCATCGCCGTTGATGACTTGCGACCCGAACTCAACTGTTACGGAAAAACGGGTATTAAAAGCCCAAATATTGACAAACTGGCTTCAGAAGGCAGTTTGTTTCAAAACCTTTTTGTCTCTGTGCCGACTTGTGGTGCATCTCGGAGCAGCCTTTTGACGGGTCTGCGTCCCAGAAAAATAGGGGATTTGAGCAATGACGCAGCCGCTAATAATATATCCGGCAAACCCGAAATAGATGTGCCTGAAACGTTTATTCATCTTTTGAAAAAAAACAATTACTATACGGTGGGTATTGGCAAAATCAGTCATTATCCCGATGGTCATGTCTATCCTTATTTGGGAACACCGAAAGATGCGCCACTTGAATTGCCGCACAGTTGGAACGAAATGCTGTTTGACAATGGCAAATGGGGAACAGGACATAATGCATTTTTCGGTTATGCCGATGGCACAAATCGCAACACACTCAAAGGGCAAGTTAAGCCATACGAAGCCGCCGATGTCGCTGATGAAGGTTATCCCGATGGCTTGACCGCTCAATTAGCCGTTAAAAAACTGCATGACCTCAAACAGCAAGACAAGCCATTTTTCTTAGCCGTAGGTTTTTTCAAACCGCATTTGCCGTTTAATGTGCCTAAAAAATATTGGGATTTGTATGATGAAAACAAAATCGCCGTGTCGCCCAATCCTAATTTACCTAAAAATGCACATAAAGCCAGTTTGCAAAACAACGGTGAGTTCAATTCCTATCAATTGGGTGAAGAAAAAGCCAGTTTGGAACAACCCGTTTCTGATGCGTATGCTCGGAAATTGCGGCATGGCTATTTTGCATCTGTGAGTTATGTGGATGCTCAAATTGGGAAAGTTTTACAAGCCTTAGAAGCAGAAGGATTGGCAGAAAACACCATCATTGTGCTTTGGGGCGACCACGGTTGGCATTTGGGCGATTTACGGGTTTGGGGTAAGCATACTTGTTTCGATGTGTCACTCCGAAGTCCCTTGATTATCAAACATCCCAATATGCAAAAAGGCATAAAATTCAAGGAAATTGTCAGTTCTGTTGATATTTATCCGACATTAATGGACTTTTGCGGCGTTCAAATACCTCAAAAAGTAGATGGGAGAAGCCTAAAACCGCTGTTAAATAAAGCATCAAAAAATGAAAAAAACGTAGCATATAGTTATTTCAACAAAGGCATAACGATGCGTAATGACCGTTTCCGTTTGACCCAATATTTCAGAAATGAACAACCGACGATTGAACTGTATGACTTAAAAAAAGACCCTTACGAGACGACAAATGTGGCACTTTCAAAGCCGAATATCGTCAAAAAACTGATGCCTTTTTTAGAGAAAGGAAATACAGGGTTGTATGAAAGGTAGGGAAGGAGACCCCCTCCCCGATAGAATCGGGATTTCGTTCCTCAACAGTATTTTGGCTAAAAAAGCTATTTTTAAAATTCAATCAAGTCTTAGGAAGATTTAAAATCTTCATAAGACTCCGCTCAATTTTAAGTCACTTACCGAATAAAAATCAAGCAAAATGAATAAAACAAGACTATTCTCTTGGCTAAAATCGAGCTGTTCAATCAGTTTTTTGTTCTTCGTTTTAACTTCTTTTCAAACGCCTGAAAAGCCTAATAAATCCCTGCCTGCTGCCAAATACAACTTGGTATTCAATGAGTTCGCGCATACTTGGGATGAGGCGATGCCCCTTGGAAACGGGATATTAGGTGCTTTAATTTGGCAAAAAGCGGACAAATTGCGGTTTTCGTTGGACAGAGCCGATTTATGGGATTTACGCCCGATGGACAATTTGGATAAACCGGAATGGACGTTCAAATGGGTGCAAGAACAATGGCGGAATGACACGTATCAAAAAGTCCAAAAACTGTTTGATGAGCCTTATGATAAAAACGCAGGTCCCTCAAAAATTCCAGCGGGCGCATTAGAGTTTAATATCGCTGCGTTGGGCGAAGTGGCTTCGGTTGAATTGCTTTTAGATAGAGCGGTTTGTGAAGTAAAATGGAAAAATGGCGTGCTTTTACAAGTGTTTGTTCATGCCCGAAGCCCCGTCGGTTGGTTTCGTTTTACTGGTTTAAAAGAGGGGTTAATGCCTGAATTGGTCGCTCCTGCCTATAATTTGACTGGTGAATCGGGTGCAGACAACCCAGTTGATGGACAGGATTTAAGGCGTTTGGGTTATCAAAAAGGACAAATTTTGAAGGACAATCAGTCTATTACTTATACGCAAAAAGGGTGGGGTGGCTTTCAATATCAAGTAAATGTGCGTTGGAAGAAAAATAGGGAGGGGGTCGAAGGGTGTTGGAGCATCCATTCTGAATTTCCGACTTGGGCAAAACAAAAGCACGCAGACGTTTTAACAAAAACAGCCCTAAATCAAGGCTTTTCCAAGCAATTTCAAAAACATCAAAACTGGTGGGTGGATTTTTGGGCGCAATCGTCTGTCTCTTTGCCCGATGAGGTTTTGAATAAACAATGGTTTTTAGAGACCTATAAATTTGGGGCAGCAACGGGCAATGGTGCGCCGCCGATTTCACTTCAAGCCATTTGGACAGCCGACAATGGCAAATTACCACCGTGGAAAGGCGATTTTCACAACGATTTGAATACACAATTGAGTTATTGGTCGTCATACAGTGCCAATCATTTGACCCAAGAAATGGGTTTTATTGATTGGTTAGAAAAAAACAAACCCGAATTTCAGCGATACACCCGTCAGTATTTTCAGACTTCGGGCTTAAATGTGCCAGGCGTTTCGACGCTCACAGGGCAACCGATGGGCGGTTGGATACAATATGCGTTCAGTCCGACGGTTTCGGCATGGCTGGGGCAGCACTATTATTTGCATTGGCGGTACTCGATGGATAAGGTTTTTTTGGCACAAGAAGCCTATCCGTGGCTCAAAAGTGTGGCAACACATTTCGAAGAATTGTCGGTTGTGGACTCTTTGGGTTTCCGAAAACTACCCCTCAGTAGTAGCCCTGAAATTTTCGATAATTCGAGAAAAGCATGGTTTCCAACCATGACCAATTACGATTTGGCATTGGTGCGTTGGACTTTGGAACACACCGCAGAATTGGCGATAGAACTCAATAAAACCGATGAAGCGCAACATTGGACAACTTTGTTGGCTCAATTTCCTGATTTTGATATTGACTCCGAATCGGGTTTTACTTTCGCCAAAGGCGTGCCTTACGAAGCCTCGCATAGGCATTTTTCGCATTTGATGGCGTTTCATCCTTTGGGTTTGGTAGATGTGTCGAAAGGTGAAAAAGAGCAAAAAATCATTCAAAACACCTTAAAAACGCTTGATAAATACGGCTATGATTGGTATTGTGGCTATTCGTTCAGTTGGCTTGGCAACCTAAGAGCAAGGGCTTTTGATGGAGACGGTGCTGCCAAAGCTTTACGGATATTTGCGGATAATTTTTGTTTGAAAAACAGTTTTCATGCCAATGGAGACCAATCGAAATCAGGTTTTTCAAAATTTACGTATCGACCTTTTACGCTTGAAGGCAATTTTGCTTTTGCGGCAGGTGTGCAAGAGATGTTGATTCAAAGCCATACGGGTGTGGTACATCTGTTTCCAGCCATTCCAAAAGAGTGGCAAAATGTCGGTTTTGACAAGCTGCGTACTGAGGGGGCGTTTCTTTTTTCAACAAAATTAGAAAACGGTGATATGAGGAATGTCAGGATAATCGCTGAAAAAGGGGGTGTTTTAAAACTGAAAAACCCGTTTAAAAGCAATAATTTTACGTGTTCAACGCCTTATAATATGGTGGATAATATTCTGACGATTAAAACGGTAGCAAGGCAAATTGTTCAATTAGAAAGATAATAGAGAAAATTTAAAATCATAAAACAATGAAAGACAAAGAATTGACCTCGTTTGAGGGTAACGGAATTAGAAAAGTATGGCATGAAGAAGAATGGTATTTTTCAGTCATTGACGTTATAGGTATTTTGACCGAAAGCACAAATCACCAAACATATTGGTATGTTTTAAAAAAGAGAGAACCTCAACTTCTTACAATTTGTAAGAAGTTGAAATTAGTAGGTCAAGACGGAAAGGCACGCCCATCGGATTGCGCAAATACTGAGGGGGTGCTTCGGATTGCCATGTCTGTACCGTCACCCAAAGCAGAGCCTTTAAAATTGTGGTTAGCAGCACAGGGCAAACGAGCAATTGACGAAACCGAAGACCCTGAATTGTCATTTGACCGAATGACAGAGATTTACCGCGCCAAAGGACATACCGATAAATGGATAAAAGAACGTATTCAATCCATCACAACGCGAAAGCAATTGACGGACGAATGGAAGCAAAGAGGGGTCAAAGAAGGTCAAGAATACAGCATTTTGACAGCAACCATCGCAAAGGGTACATTCGGATTATCACCCTCCGAACACAGTAAATTGAAGGGTTTGGATAAAGAAAACCTTAGAGACCACATGACACCCATTGAATTGATTTTAACGTCATTGAGCGAAGAAGTTACCCGCATGATTACCGTAAAAGAAGATGCAAAGGGGTTTAATGAAAATTTAGATGCTGCTGTAAAAGGTGGTCAAGTAGGTCGAACAGCGTTAAAGAATGTCGAAAAATCAACAGGCGAAAAGGTAGTTTCTGCTACGAATTTTTTAAATTCAGTAAGTGGTGATAAGCCCGACGAATTACCTTCTAAAAAAAGCAACTTGTAAAAAATAATGAGAGGTTTTTTCAATGCTTGTACCGTATTCAACAACGGTACAAGCATTTTTTTAATAAAAAAATTAAATAAGATTTAAAACTTTTATAAAAATATTAAAAAGTTATTTAGTTTTGTTGCTCGTTCATCGGCGATTAGCCCCTCAGTATATTTCGAATATTTTAACAATCTAAATCAATCTTAATAGCGTTTTTATGAAAAGAGCACACATTTATCTGATTACTTTCTCCTTTTTCACCTCCTTTTCTGGATTTTCACAAATCAACATCATCCCTAAACCCAATGAGTTAACGGTTTCCTCCACAGGCGAACAGTTTGTGATAACGCCTGACACGAAGCTTATCATCAAAGACAAATCATTAACGAGCACAGCTGATTTTTTAAACAGTTATTTGAAAGAAGTATATGGTTTTGAATTGAAAACCGCCACGATTGGCAGAGGCACAAATCTGATTGTTTTGCAGTTGGATAAAAATGCGCCTAAAACCACAGGTGCATACACGTTAATAAGTGATAACAAATTTATTGCTATCAAAGGCAGCGATGCGGCGGGTACTTTTTATGGTATGCAAAGTCTTTTGCAGCTTTTGCCAACGGTCAAATCAAAATCTTTGACGGTCGCTGCTTTGACGATTAAAGATGCACCACGCTTTGGTTATCGCGGTATGATGCTCGATGTGAGTCGCCATTTTTTCTCCGTAGATTTTGTCAAAAAGTTTATTGATTATCTCGCTTTACACAAAATGAATGTCTTTCATTGGCATTTGACCGACGACCAAGGCTGGCGTGTAGAAATAAAAAAGCACCCTAAATTGATGTCTATTAGTGCTTTTAGAGACAGTACCATCATTGGACACCATCCAGGTACAGGTAAAGACCGCGTCAAACATGGCGGTTATTATACCCAAAAACAAATCAAAGAAGTGGTGAAATATGCCGCTGACCGCTTTGTGGAAGTCATTCCAGAAATTGAAATGCCAGGACATTCAGAAGCGACTTTGGCCGCTTTTCCAGAATTCGGTTGTACTGGTGGGCCTTATATCGTCGCTCAAAATTTTGGCGTTCATAAAGAGGTTTTATGTGGTGGCAATGAAAAGGTTTTTGCGTTTTTACAAGACGTTATTGATGAAATCGTGCCTTTATTCCCTTCAAAATACATACACGTCGGCGGTGATGAATGTCCAAAAGACCGTTGGAAAGAGTGCCCAAAATGTCAAAAACGCATCAAAGACAACAATCTCAAAGATGAGCATGAATTACAAAGTTATTTCATTCAACGCATGGAAAAATACATCAACAAAAAAGGCAAAAAGTTGATTGGTTGGGATGAAATTTTGGAAGGAGGCTTGTCAAAAACAGCGATTGTGATGAGTTGGCGCGGTGAAAAAGGTGGTATTGAAGCAGCTAAACAAAAAAATACGGTCATTATGACCCCGACGACTTATGTATATTTCGATTATGGTCAATCAAAACCCGAAGATTCTTTGGTAATCGGAGGCTTTTTGCCGCTTGACAAAGTCTATGGCTATGAGCCAATTCCAAAGGAATTGACGGCTGATGAAGCGAAATTGGTACTCGGCGGACAAGCAAATGTGTGGACGGAATACATGGCTTATCCGTCAAAAGTAGAGTATATGATTTTTCCACGTATGACGGCTTTGAGCGAGGTGTTGTGGAGTACGAAAGAAAGCCGCAACTATGAAGATTTTCAAAAACGCTTGTTGACCCAGTTTCAACGTTATGACTTATGGAAATCGGATTATAACAAGACGTGGTTGAATGGTTATAAAAAATAGAGTTTTTTTTATTTATAACAGATAGAAACAGAGGCACATAGTTTTTTGGTTATTCAGTAGGAAAGAAAAAACTATGTGCCTTATGTGCCTATGTGTTTTATAAAATGTCAATATGAAAGCGAAGCTAATCATTTCCATAATCGCTCTAATCGCTGTTTTTGGCGGTTGGTATGCCTGCAATACTGAGGGGGGGAATGCTGTACCCGACAAGGTGAGTTACAACTTTCACGTCCGTCCCATCTTGTCCGACAAGTGTTTTGCCTGTCATGGACCCGATAAAAATAAGCGGAAGGCGGATTTTCGATTGGATATTGAGGAATTCGCTTTTAAGCCTTTGAAAGAGACAAAGGGGGCTTTCGCCATCGTGCGCGGCAAGCCCGAGGAGTCGGAATTGTACAAACGCATCACGTCCAAAGACCCTGATTATCAGATGCCTTCGCCCGATTCGCATTTGGGTTTATTGAGTGAAACAGAGATACGCATCCTTGAAAAGTGGATAAAACAAGGCGCACAATACGAAAAACATTGGGCTTTTGTGAAACCTGAAAAAGCACCTTTGCCAAAAGTAAAAGATAAAAATTGGGTTAAAAATGAAATAGATTATTTTACCCAAGCCAAAATGACAGAACACGGCTTGTCGCCAAATGAAGAAGCAGACAAAGCCTTTTTGCTCAAAAGAGCTGCCTTAGACATCACGGGTTTGTTGCCGCCGCTTGCATTAATAGACGAATTTCAAGCAGATAACAGCCCCGATGCCTACGAAAAAGCACTTGACAAACTGTTAGTGACCCCTCAGTATGGCGAAAAAATGGCGATTCATTGGCTTGATTTGGCGCGTTATTCAGACAGCTATGGCTATCAAGACGACAATATTCGCACGCAATGGGCTTGGCGCGATTGGGTTATTCATGCCTTCAATGAAAATACGCCTTATGATAAATTTATTACATGGCAATTGGCGGGTGATATGTTGCCCGATTCTAATAAAGAACACATTTTAGCGACCGCTTTTTTACGCAATCATAAGTACACCGAAGAGGGCGGCATCATACCCGAAGAATACCGAATTGAGTATAATTTGGATAAAACAAAGACATTTTCAAAGGGTATTTTAGGTTTAACGGCTGAATGTGCCCAATGTCACGACCATAAATACGACCCGATCTCGCAGAAAGATTATTATCAATTATTTGCCTTTTTCAATAACACCAAAGAAAGCGGTTTTGAAGGGGATGTGAGCCAATCCAAACCCGCTAAAAACCCAAAATTGACCTTAACTGATAAGGAAATTAAAGGCATTATGACCTATATCAATAAAAGCGATACAGGCAGTTTGACGGTCTCCGTCATGGGTGAACTGAACGGCAAACGAGACACGCCCCGCTTGACTTATATTCTCAAACGAGGCGCGTATGACCAACACGGCGACTCCGTAAAAGCGTCGGCTTTGTCGTCAGTTATGCCTTTTGATACCACAAAACTACCCCGCAATCGCTTAGGATTAGCCGCTTGGACGGTTGATAAAAACAATCCTTTGACGGCTCGTGTCTTTGTCAATCAGATGTGGCAAGAGTTTTTTGGCGTTGGTTTGGTCAAGTCAACAGGCGATTTTGGGATGCAAGGCAATTTGCCCACGCACCCCGAATTATTGGATTGGCTCGCCGTTGATTTTATGGAGCATAATTGGGATATCAAACGCCTTGTGAAGCAAATTTTGACCTCCGCCACCTATCGTCAATCTGGAAAAGTGAGCGATAAACATTTAGCTATTGACCCCGAAAACGTCTATTTATCGAGGTATTCAAGGATGCGTGTGAAAGCAGAATTTGTCAGAGACATCGTTTTGGGCAGCAGTGGTTTATTGGTCAAAGATATCGGCGGGCCCAGCGTAAAACCTTATCAACCAAAGGGTTTGTGGGAACGGGCGACCTCGGGCAGAGGCGTTTTAGCCAAATATGAACTCGGAGAAGGCAACGAATTGTACCGTCGGGGCATGTACACGTTCATCAAATTGACCGTTCCACCGCCTTCGATGATTATTTTTGATGCCAGTAATAGAGACCAATGCGAGGTCAAACGTTCGCGCACAAGCACACCGTTGCAAGCCCTCATCATGCTCAATGACCCCTCAGTATTAGAGGCTTCCCGCGCCTTTGCACAGCAACTTTTGACGGAACAAACGGGTATTGAAGACAAAATAAATAAAGCTTTTCGCACTATTATTTGCCGAAAAGCATCGAAAAAAGAGCAAAGTATCTTGACAGAATACTACAATGAGCAATTAGCCTTGTTTAAAAATAAAAAATTGGATGCGGAGAAAACGTTGAAAATTGGCGCTTCCCCTTTGAATAAACAGGTGGATGCAGATATGTCCGCTGCCTTGATGAAGGTGGTGACGACGATTTATAATATGGATGAAGCGATTACAAAAACTTGATAATCAAACACATAGCAGCATAGAACACATAATTTTTTTTTTAAAAATGTAACAGTTTAGGGTTGACACGAATTTCACAAATTGCACGAATTGATTTTTCTAATTTCTTTATGATTCAAATACACAAAGCCAAAAATGCTTTCATTCTAATTCGTGTAATTCGTGTCCACTAAATAAAAAACTATGTGTCCTATATGGCTATGTGTTGAATAAATAATTCAACACATGGAAAAGGAAATATTCGAACACGGTCTCAACGTCAATCGCCGCAAATTTCTATCAAGTCTCGGCATTGGCCTCGGCAGCGCAGCACTCGGTTCTTTGCTGATACCTGATTTATTTGGCAGTAAAGAAGATGCAATCATGGCGGGTTTGCCGCATTTTGCACCGAAGGCGAAGCGGGTGATTTACCTGTTTCAAAACGGTGCGCCTTCGCAATTGGATTTGTTTGATTACAAACCCAAATTGAACGAAATGCACGGACAAGAAATGCCAGAATCTATCAGAAATGGGCAACGACTGACGGGTATGACCGCCAATCAAGCAAAATTTCCTTTGGCGGGTTCGGTTTTTAAATTCAATCAATATGGCGAACATGGCACATGGTTGAGCGAGTTGCTGCCTTATACTTCCAAGGTTGTCAATGATTTATGTGTTATAAAAACGATTCATACAGAAGCGATTAACCACGACCCCGCTTTGACGTTTTTCCAAACAGGCGCACAAGTCGGTAATCGTCCGAGTTTTGGTTCGTGGTTGAGTTATGGTTTGGGTAGTGAGAACAAAAATTTACCTGCCTTTTGCGTCTTATTATCGAAAGGAAAAGGCAATGGACAAGGCGTTTATTCCAAACTTTGGACGAATGGTTTTTTGGATTCCGTGCATCAAGGCGTGCAATTCAGCAGTGGCGACAACCCTGTTTTGTACCTCAATAACCCCGATGCGATTGACAAAGCAGACCGTCGCAAAATGCTCGATAGGGTAGCGAGCCTCAACCAAGAAAGCTATAATACCTTTGGCGACCCTGAAATAAACGCTAAAATTCAGCAATACGAAATGGCATTTCGGATGCAAACGGCTGTCCCAGAAGTCACCGATATACGTAATGAACCGAAAGATATTATAAAAATGTATGGTCCCGATTGCCTTGTGCCAGGGACTTATGCTGCGAATTGTTTGTTAGCTCGAAAACTGTCCGAAAATGGGGTGCGTTTTGTGCAACTCTATCATCAAGGTTGGGACGGACACGGCAACCTCCCGGGCGAAATCCGAGGGCAATGTATGGACACCGACCAAGCCTCTGCCGCCTTGATTACCGACCTCAAACAGCGCGGACTGTTGGATGAAACCCTCGTGATTTGGGGCGGTGAATTTGGGCGTACCAACTACTGCCAAGGGCCTTTGACCAAGGAAAGTTATGGCAGAGACCACCATCCACGTTGCTTCTCGATTTGGATGGCAGGCGGTGGCATCAAGCCTGGCGTTTATGGCGAAACGGACGAATTTGGCTATAATATCACCGAAAACCCTGTTCATGTCAACGATTTTCATGCCACCGCCTTGCATTTGATGGGGCTTGACCATGAGAAATTGACGTATAAACATTTGGGTAGAAGGTATCGGTTGACGGATGTGGCGGGGAAGGTGGTTAAGGGGATTATTGCTTAATATATTGAAGAATGTAATATTAAAATATGAAATATGGAATTTTTAACAGAAATTTTTTGGGGTAGATTTATAATCAGATTTTTAGGTGTAAATACAAGATATTTCTTCTTGAAGCTTTTTAATGAGTCTTTGAAAAAAGAAGATTTATTAAGCGATTCCAAAGATTTTGGCTGGCAGTTCGGCAATGATTTAATCAATGCTATAATTGGCTTTTGCACTTTATTGGTTATTTTCTATTTAGTAGGTATCATATTTTTCTAATAATCACTTCATCCTACAAAGAAAATCTTTCATAAAACCACCCCTCAGTATAAAAGGATAAAAGAGCCATCGGCTCGGTCAATTTTGTAGCGGCGGATTTCAATCCGCCGAAAACGCCAAGCCACCCGATTGAGAGCCGTAGGCTCGGCACATATAAAACCGATAATATAAAACCCATTTTTCACCATTAAAAAAGAGAAAACTATGGCAAACACGTATCATCAAATCTATATTCAAACTGTTTTTGCAGTGAAACATAGAGACGCTGTTATCGCTGACACATGGAAAAGTGATTTTTTTGCAGTTATTGGCAATTTGATAAATGAAACAGGTTGTAAAACCTTGATAGTCAATGGTGTTTATGACCATGTTCATTGTTTTTTAGGGCTGAAACCTGTCATCTCTGTTTCAGAGTTGATGAAAACAGTCAAAGCAAAATCGTCAAAACACATCAATGATGAACGATTAACAGGTAGTCGTTTTGAATGGCAAGAAGGTTATGGCGCATTTTCATACAGCCATTCACAAGTCAATGCTGTATATGAATATGTAAAAAACCAAGAAGAACACCACAAAAAGCAGACGTTTAGAGCCGAATATTTGAATTTTTTGAAAAAATTTAATGTGCCTTATGATGAACGGTACATTTTTGAAGATTTGAAATGAGAGAATATGTGCCGAGCCTACGCCTCTCAAATGGGATAGCTTAGTTTTTGGCGGATTGAAATCCGCCGCTACAATATTGACCGAGCCGATGGCTCTTTAAAACCAAACATCATGCAAAGAAAATCCTTCATAAAAACCACCTCTCTCGGCTTGCTCGGCGCAATGCTGACCCCTCAGTATATAGCCAAAAACGAGGTGATTTTAGGGCATAACAACAAACGGTACAAGATAAATACCCGTTGGAGTCAAGCAGATGTGGCACGGTATCCTGTCAATAATTGCCATGAAATGATACAGGATAAAAAAGGTAGAATCCTGCTTTTGACCGATGAAACACGCAATAATGTCTTGATTTATGATAAAAATGGTAAAATATTGGACAGTTGGGGCAAAGAATATCCTGGCGCACATGGCTTGACTTTGTTCAATGAAAATGGCGACGATGTGCTTTTTATTTGTGACAATACCCGTCATCAAGTCATCAAAACGACAATTGATGGGCGGGTTTTGATGACTTTGGATTATCCCAAAGAAACAGGGATGTATCAAAAAGCAGAAGAATATGTACCCACAGAAACGGCAATTGCACCCAATGGCGATATTTATGTCGCAGATGGTTATGGCAAAGATTACGTCATTCAGTACAACCACAAAGGCGAATACATCCGTCATTTTGGCGGTAAAGGCAATACGGCAGCGCATTTGAACAATGCACATGGCGTTTGCATTGACTCGCGGGAGAAGGCTAATCTATGTTTAATTGTCACGTCTCGGCAACAAAATGCTTTTAAACGCTATGATTTTGAAGGTAAATACTTGGAAACGATTGATTTAAAAGGGGCGTGGGTGTGCCGACCTGTTATAAAAGGTGATTATTTGTATGCCGCTGTTTTACAATCGAATAGCCGTTTGGGGGCGCAATCGGGCTTTGTGACGATATTGGATAAAAACAATAAAGTGGTGTCAAATCTCGCAGGAAGCACCCCTCCCCGAGAAGTCGGGACGCAAGCGCAGTATAACGGCAAAAATCCAGACGAAATGTACCAAACCATCAAGGCATTCCAATATCCACACGATGTATGTATTGACGATGAGGAAAATGTGTACGTGGCGCAATGGAATTCAGGAAAATCATATCCGATAAAATTAGAACCCGTTGTTTGAATGAAAAATGAAAAACGAACAGTGAAAATATGGAGGAAGAACATCGGTTCGCCGCAAAAAAAGATGAATTTAAAATGGTTGTTTCAATACATAAAATACTTGTTTTAATTGCGATTATGTTTGTTTGTGTTGCGTTATCCGCGCAAGAGTCCTTTTCATTAGCACCGCCGTTGATGAAATACCCATCCGTATTTTTCACAAAAGAAGCTAAAATTGAGCTGTTTTTTGCTGAACCCAATACTCAAATTCATTATACAATCAATGGAACGGACCCAACAGAAAATGACCCAATTTATAGTACCCCCCTCAGTATAACTAAGAATTTTACAACCGTAAAAGCAAAGGTTTTTAGCAAAATATACCAACCGTCAGATGCCGTTCAAGCGACTTTTATTAAAGATGGTTTGCCAATAAAATCCGTTGAATGTACGCCACCAAATCCTAAATATACCTCTACAGGAGCAACGGCTTTGATAGATAATCAAGGCGGCAATACTTCATTATCAAGTAAAACATGGTTGGGTTTTCAGACAGATACAGTAGAAGTTGTATTGCATTTCAACAAAAAACAAAGGGTCAAAAAGGTGTTGTTGAATCTCTTGCAAGACTACGGCAGTTGGATTTTTTTACCTGAACGCATCGAAGCGTTTTCGTTTAATGATAAAACGCAATCGTTTCAACTTATTGGAAATCAAGTATTTAATCAAGATGAAAATGTAAAAGGGGCTTTTTGTACCCCCTTGATGCTTTCAGCTTCATCCCGACTTGGCGGGACAGTAATTGACGTAAGTAAAGGCATAAAAACGGATAAAATTAAAGTGCAACTCTATTTGGTAAAACAAATTCCCGATTGGCACGCAGGGAAAGGCGGAAGGAGTTGGATATTTATTGACGAGATAAAAGTGTATTGAAAATAATTTCTGCTACATAAGACACATAAACTATGTGTTCTAATGTGTCCTATGTGGTAAAAAAGAGTAATGAAAATGAATAAAACGAAAAACGTAACTTACAATATCACCTTCGCCTTCAACTGCCTACTCGTTTTCCTCGTCCTCTTTGGAAAGTCATTGGCAATTCCAACTTGGCTTCAAGTGGTAGGCAGAATGCACCCTTTACTCTTACATTTCCCAATAGTTTTATTGGTTATTGCCATTGTTTGGGAATCGTTTTCTTATAAAAATAAGGACAAAACGAATAACGAATACCCAATAACCAATAACCAAATCGGCGATTGGCTCTTGTTATCAGCAGCTTTTACGGCGGCGGCGGCGGCTTTAATGGGCTTGTTTTTATCGCAAGAAGAAGGCTATAATGCCGATGCGATTGCTTGGCATAAGTGGACAGGCGTGGCGGTGTCTTTGGTTTCTTTTTCATGGTATGTATTCAGAAATACGCTGCGTTCGACAAAGCATTTGTCGTTGGCAGCAAGTGCTGTTAGCCTTGTAGCGATTACGATGGCAGGGCATCAAGGCGCAAATATCACGCATGGTGAGGGCTTTTTAACCGCACCTTTTAACGCTAAAAAAGGGGAAAATATAGTAAAAATTGAAGACGCTGTGGTATTCACCGATTTGGTCAAACCCATTTTAGAAAAGAAGTGTATGGGTTGCCATAATAGTAAAAAAGCAAAAGGCGAATTGGTCATGGAAACGCCTGAATTGTTGGGGAAAGGGGGCAAAAATGGCAAATTATGGGATACAACGTCGGCTGATTTGGGCTTGATGATGCAGCGTATTCACCTGCCTTTGGACGATAAAAAACACATGTCGCCTATCGGAAAACCGCAGTTGACGGATGAAGAAAAGACGATTTTATTTCATTGGATAAAAGGCGGTTCAAGTTTTACTAAAAAAGTGAGTGAATTGGCTGAAACGGACACTTTACGCATACTGGCAACCAACCTTTTGAAACCGTCCGAAACCGATAATTATACCTTCAAAGCGGCTGATGAATCAACGATAAAAAAGCTGAATAACAATTACCGAATTGTTTATCCGTTGGCTTTAAATTCACCTGCTGTGGGCGTTGAGTTTTTCGGTGCATCATTTTTTGAAAGCGCACAACTGACTGATTTACAAACCCTTAAAGAGCAATTGGTTCATTTGAGTTTGAATAAAATGCCAGTTAAAGATGAGGATTTAAAGACGATTGGCAGCTTTACAAATCTTAGAAAACTGAATTTATCTTTTACGAACATCACAGGCGCAACTTTGGGCGAATTGAAAAATTTGAAGGAACTGCGCCAATTGTCTTTGTCGGGAACAGGTGTGAAAACATCAAATTTAGACGTGCTGAAAAACCTACCACATTTGTCCTCTTTACATATTTGGAACACCGAAATAACCAAAACCGAACTGGCGGCGTTGAAAAAAACATTACCTCAAACCTATATCGAAAGCGGCTATAATGGTGATACGGTGATTGCCAAATTGAGCGCACCGATTTTGAAAGATGATGACATTCATGTATTCCAAAACGATACTAAAATTGAACTTAATCACTATGTAAAAGGGGCGGTCATTCGCTATACTTTGGACGGCACTGCGCCCGACAGTTTGACATCGCCCATTTATGAAAACAACATTTTGATTGATAAAACGACTGTTTTGAAGGCAAAAGCCTATTTGCCGACTTGGATTAGCAGCGATTTGTTGACGCAACAATTTTTTAAAGCGGGTTTTATCCCTGATTCTATTCGTTTGGCGCAAGCCCCAAATCCACAATATTCGGGCAAAGGAAAAACGCTTTTTGATGGCAAAATGGGTGATTTGAATTTCAAAAGTGGCAAATGGCTCGGCTTTAAAGAGACGTTTTTTGAAGGATTCCTTTATTTTAATACACCTGTTACGGTCTCAAAAGTTACTTTTAGCAGTTTGATTGACATCAATAGTTACATCATGCCCGCGCAACAACTAGAGGTTTGGGGTGGCAGCGATGCGGCTCATTTGACGCTGTTAAAAACGCTAAATCCGACACAACCAACTAAAATTGAAACCACTTATTTGAAAGGTTTTGAATGTGCTTTTAGCCCAAAACAAGTGCAAGTTTTAAAAGTGGTTGGTAAATCTATTCAAAAACTACCGCTGTGGCATCCTGGCAAAGGGGATAAAGCTTGGTTTTTTGTAGATGAGTTGTTTTTGAATTAACATATTAATTGAATTGTGTTCTAAAGATGATAATGAATGAAGCCAACCATACCGTTTTTAATCGCTCTATTTCTACAAGCAGCCACAGCTTTTGCAGATACAAAAGACTTACAATGCGAGCATTTGACGAACCCGATTGGCATTGATGCGACCAATCCTCGATTGACTTGGCGATTTGATGCCCCCTCAGTATCAGCGCAACAAACGGCATATCAAATCATTGTTGGAATAGATTCTTTGCAGGTTTTGAAAGGCATTGGGAATATTTGGCAAACAGAAAAAACACTTTCTAATAACCAATTAGTGGTTTATAAAGGTAAAACATTAAAACCGTTTACCAAGTACTTTTGGAAGGTTTTAACGTGGGATAAAAGTGGTAAAATAAGTGCAAAAGCCCCCATTTCGACATTTGAAACGGGTATGATGCAAGCGCAAAATTGGCAAGGTGCATGGATTAGTGACTCCCGAGATGTGCAAAATAAAGTTGCGCCTTATTTCAGAAAAACCTTTTCTGTTTCTAAAAAAATTGTCTCCGCAAGAGCGTATATCGCTGTGGCAGGTCTGTATGAGTTGTCCATCAACGGTAAAAAAATAAGCAATCACCGTCTTGACCCGATGTACACGCGTTTCGATAGGCGGACTTTATATGTGCCGCACGACATCACGCAACAGCTTCAAGAAGGTCAAAATGCAGTCGGTGTTTTGTTGGGCAATGGTTGGTACAATCATCAATCAACAGCCGTTTGGTATTTTGACAAAGCACCGTGGCGGGGTCGTCCGACGTTTTGCATGGATATTCGCATCAAATATGCCGATGGTACTGAGGGGTCCCTTTCGACGGGTAAAGATTGGAAAACCGCACCCAGTCCAGTCATTTTCAACAGCATTTATACGGCAGAACATTATGATGCGCGTTTGGAACAAAAGGGCTGGGATATGCCCAATTTCGTTGATTCTACTTGGAAAGGTGTCATTTTTCGCTCTGAACCATCTCAAAACATTGTGGCTCAAACGATGCACCCCATTCGAAATGTTGAAACCATTCCGACAAAAAACATAAGAATTTTCAGTGATAAAAATGCTGTTTTTGACTTAGGTAGAAACATCGCGGGGGTTAGTAAAATCACTGTTCAAGGTGCTGCGGGAACGATTATAAAGCTCAAACATGGCGAAAGATTGTACGACAACGGGCATGTTGACTTGTCCAATATTGATGTCCATTATCGCCCACAAGACGATTCTGACCCATTTCAAACCGATATTTTTATTTTAAGTGGCAAAGGCGAAGAGACGTTTATGCCCAAATTTAATTACAAAGGTTTTCAATACGTCGAAGTAACAAGCGACCAGCCGATTGAACTCAAAAAGGAGAGTTTGACGGGCTATTTTATGCACAGCGACGTGCCGCCAATAGGTCATATTCAGTCTTCAAATCCGACTATTAACAAAATTTGGGCAGCGACAAACAACGCCTATTTATCCAATCTTTTTGGTTATCCAACCGATTGTCCGCAGCGTGAAAAAAACGGTTGGACAGGTGATGCACAGATTGCCATTGAAACGGGTTTGTACAATTTTGATGGCTTTACCATTTATGAAAAATGGCTTGCCGACCACCGCGACGAACAACAAGCCAACGGCGTTTTACCGTCCATCATTCCCTCAAGCGGATGGGGTTATGAATGGGCAAATGGGCCCGATTGGACGAGTACGATTGCGATAATTCCGTGGCAATTGTATCAATTTTATGGCGACAAAAAGCCTTTAATAGATTGTTATGACAATATAAAACGGTACGTTGACCACATCACGTCCATTGCGCCCAATGGCTTGACGGATTGGGGTTTAGGCGATTGGGTGCCTGTCAAATCAAAGTCGCCTGTTGAGTTGACTTCAACGGCGTATTACTTCACAGATGTCCAAATCTTAGCAAAAACGGCTAAATTATTAGGCAAAAACGCTGATTTTGAGCATTATTCAAAATTGGCAGATAAAATAAAAACGGCTTTTAATGACAAATACCTTGATAAAACGAAGGGCATTTACGACTCTGGCTTTCAAACAGAGTTGAGTGTTGCCTTGTATTGGGGGCTTGTGCCTGATGAATTCAAAAGTGTGGTCGCTTCAAATTTGGCGAAAAGAGTAGCAGCTGATGGCAATCATTTAGACGTGGGTTTGCTCGGCACAAAAGCAATTTTGAATGCATTGAGTGAGAATGGTTACGCCGATGTAGCCTATCAACTCGCTGCCCAAGAAACCTATCCGTCGTGGGGTTGGTGGATTGTCAATGGCGCAACAACGCTGTATGAAAACTGGCCCATCGATGCCAAATCGGACATTTCCATGAATCATATCATGTTTGGTGAAATCGGTGCTTGGCTGTATAAAGGTTTGGGCGGCATTAAACTCGATCCCAACAATGTCGGTTTCAAAAACATTTTGCTCGAACCGCATTTTGTGGATGGACTGACTCAATTTGAAGCATCCTTTAATGCCCCGACGGGTAAAATCGAATCGTCTTGGAAAAAAGAACAAAGCAAAATTTTGTATCAAGTCACTATTCCGCCTAATGCCACAGCGACTTTAAAACTTAATTTAAAAACAGGTCAAAGGCTTTCGAAAAACCAATTAACGCTGCCTAAAACTAAAGACAATACTTATCAATTGCCTTTGGTTTCAGGAAAATATGCATTTGAAATTGAATAATATAAACATATAGCCACATAGGATACATAGCTTTTTCTTTTGTCATCCTGAAAGGAAATAAAAAGCTATGTACCCTATGTGGCTATATGTTAAAACAAAAAAACAAGATGAAGAAAAAAATCTATTTACTTATGTGTTTAACCGCTTTGCTGAACATCGGTTTGGCTCAAAAAGCCACGTTAATCAAAAGGGGAAACATCATGGACAAACCGCCTTTTGCAGAATGTCATGCCTCGACGATTGTTGAATTGGCGAACGGCAAAATGATGGCATCATGGTTTGGCGGCACGCGAGAATCCAATCCCGATGTGACGATTTGGATAGCTTTTTATGAAAATGGACATTGGAGCGCCCCCCTCAGTATAGCGGACGGTATCATCAACGATACGCTGCGTTATCCGTGCTGGAATCCTGTTTTGTTCAAAACAAAGGAAGGAAAACTCTTTCTTTTCTATAAAGTAGGCAAAAATCCGCGTGAGTGGTGGGGCATGATGATTCACTCAACAGACGATGGTAAAACATGGTCAAAACCCGAAAAACTGCCTGAGAATATGCTTGGTGCAATCAAAAACAAGCCGATTCAGTTGGCGAATGGCGACATATTACATCCAACGAGCACCGAAAGTGTGGATGCCAAAATATGGCATATTCACCTTGAAAAATGCGATAAAAATGGTCAAAATTGGCAAACCATAGCGATTGAAAATAAAGAATTTGGGCTTATTCAACCTACTATTTTGAGATATTCTAAGACAAAACTGCAATTATTGAGCAGAAGCCGTCAAAATGCCGTCGTCCAAAATTGGTCTTATGACAATGGCAAAACATGGCAGGCCCCGACCGTCACAAAGCTCGAAAATCCTAATTCTGGCATAGATGGCGTGACGCTTAAAAATGGTTGGCAAGCTCTCGTTTACAATCCTTTGAAAACAGGCAAAGAGTGGTCCAATGGGCGGAATAAATTAGTTGTTGCGGTGTCCAAAAATGGTAACGATTGGGCAGATGTTTACACTTTGGAAGATGAAAAAACAGGCGAATTCAGCTATCCTGCCATCATTCAATCGGCTGACGGTTTGCTACATATTACTTATACGTTGAATCGGAAGAATATAAAATATGTGGTTTTGAAAATGGGGAAATAAAACCCCTCCCCGAAAGAATCGGGATTTCATACCTCAACAGTATTTAAATAACAAAAAATGAAAAGAAGAAAGTTTTTAAACCAAATGGGATTGGGCTCTTCGGCGGCATTTTTACCGAATACCCTCCTGTCTTTTGAGGCCATTGCTCCTGAAATGCCACAAAAAAAGGTATTGCGCTTTGGCATTGTTGCAGATATTCATAAAGACATCATGCCCGATGCCGATACTCGGTTAGAAAAATTTATAACTGAAGCAGGGAAAAGAGACGTAGATTTTATCCTCCAAATGGGCGATTTCTGCACAGCAGACCCTAAAAACAAAGCGTTTTTATCTATCTGGGAGTCTTTCAAAGGTCCTAAATACCATGTTTTGGGCAACCACGATATGGATAAACACGCCAAACAAGACATATTGGATTTTTGGAAAATGCCCGCGACGTATTATTCTTTTGATGCGAACGGTGTCCACTTTATCGTTTTGGATGCTAATTTCATGTATAAAGATGGTAAATTTAGCGATTATGACAAAGCCAATTTTTATGTAAATAACCGTTTTCAATCATTTGTCCATGAAGAGCAAATCGAATGGTTTAAAGCCGACCTTCAAGCCACCCAATTGCCTGTTATTGTCCTGTCGCATCAAAGTTTATGGCATTATCAAGATGGCGTTAACAACCGTTTATTGATTCAAAAGATAATGGAATCAAGCAAAAAGAAAATTATTTGCTGCATGAATGGACATAATCATATTGATTTTCATCATGTTCAAAATGGCATTAACTATATCGAAATCAACAGTATGTCCTATCAATGGATGGAAGACAAATACAAATCGACCGCCCGTTACGCTAAGGAAATGTATGAAAAATACCCGCACTTGCCCAATTTGGCACCTTACAAAGACCCCCTTTGGGCGTTTGCGACCATTGACCTTAAAGGAAAAATGTACATAGAAGGCGTAAAAAGCGAATGGATGTCTCCTTCTCCGTTTGATTTGGGTTTCCCAAAAAATACTTATGGCAACCAATATTCCGCTCAGATGTCGGATTATTCGCTGAAATTTTAAAATGAATTTAACAATTATTATTCACAGCACCCCCTCAGTATAAAGCATGAAAAATCTACTTTTTATACTCATTTGCTTGGTTTTTACCAGCAAAACCATCGCTCAAAACAATACGGATTGGCTCATTTCGCCTATCACGCAACGCAGCGACATCAGAACATTGGACAACGGCAAAGCCATCGAACTCAACAACGGTTTGATAGCAAGGCGCATCCAAATTTCACCCAATGCTGCCACAACCAGTTTTAAAAACTTGGCAACAGGAGAGCAATTCATACGCTCAGTTAGACCCGAAGCGCGCATTGTTTTAAATGGCAAAACCTACAACATTGGTGGTTTATATGGTCAAAAAGAACACGCCTATTTATTGGAAACTTGGATAAGCAGTTTCACGAGTCATGAGGCTGATTTTCAATACATTAGACATGAAATAACGGACGTTCAACCGCATTTCGATTGGAATTGCCAAACGTGGGCATCGAATAAAAAACTGCCAACGGGCAAGCAGTTGAAGCTGTTTTTTACGTCCAATACTGAGGGGGTAAAAGGTGTTGAAGTTGTCGTCCATTACGAAATATTTGACGGTATTCCTGTTTTAAGTAAATGGTTGACCATTGAAAATAAAAATGCTAAAACCTTGAAAATCAATCAAGTAGTGAATGAAATAATGGCGATGCCCGAAGAAGAATCTGCCGTTGTGGGCAAGCCAGAAAAAATGAAAAAGCCGCAAAAAATATACATCGAAAACAATTTCGCTTACAATAATGCCATGCGTTATGAACTGTCAGACCAAGCAACGCATTGGTCAATTGACAGCAGTTACACCTCGCAAGTGAATTACAATTATGAAACGCCTTGTGTGGTGGAAGTTTATCCGACTTTGGGTGTGGGCATTGATTTAAAACCCAATGAAACCTACAAATCTATTCGCTCTTACGAACTGCTTTTGGACTCTTATGACCGTGAACGCAACGGTTTGGCACGTCGAAAAATGTATCGAACACTGTTTCCGTGGACGAGCCAAAACCCCATTTTTATGCACTTGGTCAGCACCGACCCAGTGAAAGTGAAAAATGCGATTGACCAATGTGCTGAAACGGGTTACGAAATGGTGATTTTGAGCTTCGGCAGTGGCTTAAATATGGAAGACGATTCGGACGCAAATATCCAAAAATTCAAGGCATTGACGAATTATGCCCATAGTAAAGGCATCAAATTGGGCGGTTATTCGCTGTTCAGTAGTCGGCGGATTGACGACGAAACCGATGTCATTGACCCCATAACAGGGCTGCCCAATAAAGGCGCATTTTTCGGTCATGCCCCTTGTTTGGCGAGTAAATGGGGCATTGATTACTTGAAAAAACTCAATAAATTCATCACAGAAACAGGTTTTGACTTGCTCGAACACGATGGACCTTACCCTGGTGACGTCTGTGCTTCCACAAAACACCCAGGTCATAAAGGTTTGGACGACTCGCAATGGGTGCAAATGCAGATGCAAAAAACGTTTTATCAAAATCTGAATGCCAAAGGCGTTTATATCAATGCGCCCGATTGGTATTTTTTAGATGGTTCGCATAAAACAGGTTTGGGGTATCGAGAAGTCAATTTTTCGTTGCCGCGAGCGCAGCAAAAAATCCTCAATCGTCAAAATATTTATGATGGCACTTGGGATAAAACGCCTTCGATGGGCTGGGGTTTTGTGCCTTTAACCAAGTATCAAGGTGGCACGGCGGACGCTGTTTTGGAACCCCTCAGTGAACACCTCACGGATTACAAGCAATTGATGGTGCAATACTATGGCGCAGGCGTTCAAGCCTGTTATCGAGGCCCCCGTTTGTACGATACCGAAGCCACAAAAGCCGTTGTGAAGGAGACGATTGATTGGTATAAAAAATACCGCGACATCCTCAATTCTGACATCATTCACCTACGCCGACCCGATGGACGTGATTGGGATGGCATCATGCACGTGAATCCCAATTTGTTAGATAAAGGTTTTGTTTTATTGTATAATCCATTGAAAGTGAATATTTTAAGAAAAATAAAATTGCCGCTTTATTATACAGGTTTGAGCGACAAAGCGACTATTAGTGTTCAAGAAAGTAAGGGGACAACCTATAAATTGAATCGGGATTACTCTGTTGATTTGGAGGTCTCGATTCCTGCGGAAGGGTATGTTTGGTTGGTGGTGCGGTAAAAACTACCCCCAATATTTTATCAATTTATTTTATTTCAACACGAATTTTCAATAAGTCAATAATGAAAAAACTACTTTTTTTGCTTTTTATCCTACCCCTCAGTATATCAGCCCAAAATGCACGTCCCAACGTGGTCATTATTTACACCGATGATGTTGGCTATGGTGATTTGGGTTGTTATGGTGCAACAAGTGTCAAAACGCCCAATGCAGACCGTTTGGCGAGAGAAGGTTTGCGCTTTACGAATGCCCATGCACCTGCGGCAACTTGTACGCCCTCACGTTATGCCTTATTGACGGGTGAATATTCGTGGCGACGCAAAGGGACAGGCGTGGCGCAGGGTGATGCGCCAATGATTATCACGTCTGACCGTTATACTTTGCCCGATATGTTTAAGCAAGCAGGCTATATGACTGGTGCCGTTGGCAAATGGCATTTGGGCTTGGGTGCAAAAGGTTCGCAAGATTGGAATGGCGTAATGTCACCAGGATTGAATGATATTGGATTTGATTATTCCTATATCATGGCAGCGACAGGCGACAGAGTACCATGCGTTTTTTTGGAAAACCAAAGAGTTACCAACCTTGACCCCAACGACCCCATTGAAGTCAGTTATACAAAACCGTTTGATGGTGAGCCGACGGGTAAAAACAATCCTGAATTGCTCAAATTACACCCCAGTCATGGACACGATCAAGCCTTGATAAATGGCGTGTCTCGTATTGGTTATATGCGTGGCGGCAAATCAGCTTTATGGAATGATGAAAATATTGCGGATTCTATCACCTTAAAAGCCGTAAAATTCATTGAAAACAACAAAAACGAACCTTTTTTCCTCTATTTTGCAACGAATGATATTCATGTTCCGAGAGTGCCGCATCCAAGATTTGTCGGTCAAACCACGATGGGCGCACGAGGCGATGCCATTGCAGAAGTGGATTGGAGCATCGGGCAAATTTTAGACGTTTTAGATAAAAACGGTTTGACCGACAATACAATCGTCATCCTTTCAAGCGACAATGGACCCGTTGTTGATGATGGTTATAAAGACAAAGCCGTAGAATTGCTCGGCAGCCACAAACCGGCTGGCATACTGAGGGGGGGCAAATACAGCACTTTTGAAGCGGGTACACGTGTGCCATGTATCATTCGTTTTCCTAAAAAAATTAAACAAGGCACTTCTGATGCATTGGTGAGTCAAGTGGACATTTTCACCTCTTTTGCGACATTTTTAAATCAAAAACTGCCCGATGATGCTGCACCCGATAGTTTCAATCAATGGCAAACATGGACAGGAAAAGATAAAAAAGGGCGGGGACACTTGGTGGAAGCGACCAATCATTCCACGCTATCCATACTTGTAAATGACTGGAAATACATCGAACCCAGCAACGGTGCAGCCTATGATACATACACCAATATAGAATTGGGCAATAGCCCAGACCCTCAATTGTATCATCTAAAAAAGGATATAGGTGAAAAAATGAATTTAGCAAAAACACAGCAAAAACGGCTTAGTTACTTGGAAAACAAGTTAAAAGAAGTAAAAAACACTGGAAATATGCGTGTAGCACAGGGTAAGTAAACGGAGTATTTCGCCCCAAAATCAGCCTAAATCAGACAAATCAGCTCAATCAGCGTTCAATAAAAAACTCTAACACATGTCAAAATCAAACTATTTGTGGGCAGTGCTATTTTTCTTAGCCGCCCATATCAGCACAGCCCAAACGGTGCATCAATTTACTGAAGGTTTAGGCACGGGGCCTTGCCACCAATACGGTAGAGAAGCCCTTTACACCGACCATTTGGCGTATCAATTGATACAAGGCAAATTGGCAACACCTACTGAGGGGGGCGTTTTGATGACCGACAAACAGGGCAAAGACATAAAATGGCAAGGCATCAAAGCCGATACAGCCAATCGTTTGCGCCATGGGTCCTTGTCAAATGGCTATTTATACCTCACTTATACGTCAAAAGAGGAAAAAACGGCTCTTTTGCAAATATCCGGTCACAGCGGTTTGTTTTTCAATGGTGTGCCTTTTGGTGGCGATATGTACCGATATGGTTGGTTGTTCCATGCCGTTAAAATTAAAAAAGGATTGAATGAGCTATACGTGCGGGTCGGTTTTGGCGGACGTTTTCAAGGCATTACAGCACAACTGATTTTTCCTGAAAAACCCATTGCTATCAGTACACCCGATGCGACATTGCCTTTTGTTTTGATTGAAAATACATCTGAAACGCTTTGGGGCGGCATCGTTTTAACAAATTTGACGGATAAACCGCTTAAAAACCTAAAATTACAAGCAACTATTCAAGGCAATAGTATCACAACAGAAATACCGATTGTCAGCCCCATGACGACTCGAAAAGTGGGTTTTCAAATGAATGTGTCTAAGGTTTCACAAAAAGGCGAGGTGTCTTGCGCTTTGAATTTGCTTCAAAATGATAAAATTTTAGACACTAAAACGCTGACCTTAAAGGCTGTTTCTCAAACCGAGCACCACAGCAATACGTTTGTTAGTGCCATTGATGGCAGCGTCCAATATTACAGCGTTGCGCCACAAAGTGGTACGCCGACGGCCTCCCCTGCCCTATTTTTGTCGGTTCATGGCGCAGAAGTCGAAGCCATAAACCAAGCACGCGCTTATAAACTCAAAGATTGGGGCGTTTTGGTGGCACCCACAAACCGTCGTCCAAGAGGTTTCAATTGGGAAGATTGGGGGCGTATGGATGCCCTCGAAGTATTGGATATTGCTGAAAAACGGTTCAAACCCAATCCGCAAAAGATATATCTGACGGGTCACTCCATGGGCGGTCATGGCTCGTGGTATTTGGGCGCGACTTACCCTGGCAAATGGGCGGGTGTTGCGCCTTGTGCGGGTTATCCGACCTTGATGGGTTATGGTTCTGCCGATGGTAAAATCCCGACAAATAGTGAGAATAAAGCCGAACAAATGTTGTTACGTGCCAGCAATCCAAGCAATGTCATGGCGTTGGCATCCAACTACAAGGCAAGTGGCATTTATATTTTGCATGGCGATGCCGACCGCACGGTTTCGGTTGAGTATGCACGTGAGATGCGGAAATTGTTAGGAACGTTTCACAACGATTATTCTTACTATGAATACCCAAATGGATCGCATTGGTACAGCGATGAAAGTGTGGATTGGAAGCCGCTTTTTGATTTTTTCAAATGGCATAACATCCCAAAACACGCCGATTTGGATACCATAAATTTCACGACGGCAAATCCTGCCATTTCGTCCACTTATCATTGGGCGGGAATTGAGCAGCAAGAGATACCCCTCAGTTACAGCAATATTCAAGTCAAAAGGGGTACAAAGACGATTGACATAAAAACAGAGAATGTCCTAACCTTAAAATTGCTGCCCACCGCTTTTGCGAAATACGAGTCCTATAAAATTAAAATTGATGGTTTTGAAGTCTGTTCTGACTGTAAATCGCCCAATAATACCTTATATTTTACAAAAAACAAGACTTGGGAACAAACCGATGCGCCTACTTCAAAACAGCGAAATTCACAACGAAATGGAACATTTAAAGAGGCTTTTAACCACCGCATGGTCTTTGTTTATGGCACAACAGGCACGAAAGAGGAGAACGATTGGGCATATCAAAAAGCCGTTTTTGATGCCGAAACATGGTACTATCGTGGCAATGGCGCAGTAGATATTGTCGCTGACAAAGATTTTACCCCCACCCTATTTACCGACCGTGGCGTGATAATTTTTGGCAATGCGACGACAAACAGTGCTTGGCAATCGCTACTCGCCAACAGCCCTTTGCAAGTTCAACGGGGCAGTATAAAAATCGGTGATGAACAATTTAAAGGCGACGATTTAGGCGTATATTTCACCTATCCACGCCCCGATAGCCGTGTCGCTTCGGTGTCTGTTATTGCTGGAACGGGTGTTTTGGGCATGAAGGCAGCGTATGCCAATCAGTATTTCAGCGCGGGTAGCGGTTTTCCTGATTATCTCATTTTCAGTGCCGCTATGATGCAAGACGGTGCAAAAAGCATTAAATTGACAGGTTTTTTTGATAATGATTGGCAGTTTACGAAAGGTGATTTGGCGAAACCTGAATAAGGAAATAACTGTACAAAATAGTCAACCTAAAATTCCGAAGGAATTAAATACGAATAACCGTAGATAAAATCTACGGAATAAAGAGTAAGTAGTCTCCCAATTCCGAAGGAATTGAATGTATATAATCGTTTGATTTTCAACTCTTTCAGAGTTGGACGACAACATTTGGTCCGTCCGTAGATTTCATCTACGGTTATTCGCATTCAATTCCTTCGGAATTTTAGGTACGCTATTTTGTAAACAGCCGCTTAATCCCCCCTCAGTATTTAAATAAAACTTCAAGAGCTTAAAACATCCATAATTATGAAAAAAATCAAGTTTGTACTTGTTTTTATTGTTGGTATCATAATAGGTCTCGTCTTATCAAATTACCTGATGTTTTCCTCAAGTACCTCATATGTAATGCTTAATAAAGACTATACCTTAGAGAATGGAAGCTTAATTAAAAAAGGTACTAAAATAAAAATAGACTATGGCTTTTCTGAAGGTTTCACTCGATATATCTTGTATATAAATGCAAAACGTATAGATGGGCAAGTCGAAAAATTCAATTATCATAACTACTGCATACCATATTGGATAAAATGAAAATCAAACTTTATTACGTACTGACTTTTCTATTGGCAATTGTTCAATTAGGAATTACGCAAACAACCGTCTTCAAAAATGGCGACGACGGCTATTTATGTTACCGCATCCCCGCCATTGTCAAAGCACCCAATGGCGATTTATTGGCTTTTTGCGAAGCAAGGCGATTGACTTGCAGCGACCATGGCGATGTCAGAATTGTCTTGAAACGCAGCAGCGACAATGGGGCGATTTGGGGAAAGTTGGAAATTGTCGCTGAAAACGGCAACGACCAAGCAGGAAACCCTGCGCCTGTCTTTGATTTGATGGATAAAAAGTACAAAAATGGTCGCTTATTTCTGTTTTACAACACAGGAACGGCTACCGAACAAGAGGTCAGGCAAGGCAAAGCTATTAGAGAAGTTTGGTATAAAACGAGTACAGACAATGGCAAAACGTGGTCAAAAAGCGTCAACATCACCCCCTCAGTATCGAAGCCGAATAAACCGAGTTTTAACCCTGTTTACAACTTCAAAGAGGATTGGCGCAGCTATGCCAATACGCCTGGACATGCTTTGCAATTGACAAATGGGCAACTGAAAGGACGCATTTTTGTGGCTGCCAATCACTCCGAAGGCGCACCAAAATCCAGTTCACACGACTACTTGGCACATGGTTTTTACAGTGATAATCATGGCAAAACGTGGAAAATCACCCCCTCAGTAAATTACCCGAGTAGCAACGAAAGCACGGCAGCCGAGTTGCCCGATGGCGGTATTTTGATGAATATCCGCAATCAATCGGGCGATTCTAAAAACCGTTTGTTGGCGTATAGTAAAAATTGCGGAGCAAAATGGGACACTTTTTATATTGAAAAACAACTGCCTGACCCTGTTTGTGAAGGCAGTATGATAAATTTTACGACAAAACAAGGGCAAAAAGTGCTGCTTTTTGCCAACCTCGAACATACGACAAAACGTGAAAACTTGACCTTAAAAGTCAGTGCCGATGATGGTAAAACGTGGCGGTTGGGAAAAGTGATTTGCAAAGGCAGTGCCGCATATTCTGATTTGGTCATTCAACAGGACAACAAAATTGGTGTTTTGTATGAAAAAGACAATTACACGACAATCGTTTATGAATCAATCAATTATGCCGATTTATTCGCAATA
>JANLQI010000391.1:0-5421 GCA_031367705.1 Saprospiraceae bacterium
ACGGGCGCATAGTGATCAACTATACATGGAAATTGGACTAAGATATTCATTGATAAACTGGTTTTGTCAAGAGATATTTTTGCCCAAATTTAATTCTAATGGCTTAATTAAACAATATGTCAAGGAACTTCATGGCTTTTGTCCCATTTCGGTGCAAAAGCCGTATTGAAAATCGGTGGTTTCAAGATGTTAGATGTCTTTTCGAGTTTATTTAGAGCCGAAATTTTAAGCGAAATGCGTGTTCTGAAGTTTCCGAAACGTGAACCTACTTAATATCAGAGTGCCAAAGTAGAATTACTACCCCCTCAGTATTTGGACATAAGAAAAGCGGATTCGTTGATGAATCCGCTTTTTTTTATGATTTTAGACCTAAGTAAAATGAATGAAAATTTATCATTTTGAATTATAAAGCATTGTAAATCAATACTCAAAAAATTCATCATTCATCATTCCGCAAAACATCTTACAAATCGAACTTAATCCCTTGCGCCATAGGCAATTGACGACCATAATTTATCGTATTCGTTTGCCGACGCATATACGCTTTCCACGCATCGCTGCCCGATTCACGTCCACCTCCTGTCTCTTTTTCGCCGCCAAAAGCACCGCCAATTTCTGCACCTGATGTGCCGATATTGACATTCGCAATACCACAATCAGAGCCGTTTACACTTAGGAATTTTTCCGCTTCACGCATACTATCGGTCATTATGGCAGAGCTTAAACCTTGTGGCACACCATTTTGTAAAGCGATGGCTTCTTCTAACGTTGCATATTTCATGATGTATAATATCGGTGCAAAGGTTTCGTGTTGCACAATTGCCCAATCGTTTTGCACTTCTGCAATACAAGGCTTGACATAACATCCCGACTCGAAGCCTTCGATGACACCGCCTTCGACAACAAAATTGCCATTTGCCGCTTTCACTTTTTCAATAGCTGACAAATAACCCTCAACGGCTGCATGGTCAATAAGCGGTCCAACATGGTTAGCTGTGTCCAACGGATTACCGATTTTTAGTTGTGTATAGGCTTTTGCTAAGCGATTTTTGACGTTTTCGTAGATGCTTTCATGGATAATCAAACGCCGTGTTGAAGTACAACGTTGACCTGCCGTTCCGACTGCACCGAAAACCGTAGCTGGAACAATCATATCTAAATCCGCAGAAGGCGCGATGATGATGGCGTTGTTGCCACCCAATTCCAAAATCGTTTTACCGAGACGTGCGGCGACTGTTGCGTTTACAATTTTACCCATGCGCGTAGAACCTGTCGCTGAAACGAGGGCGATTTGAGGGTCTTTAGTCATAAATTCACCGACCTTATAATCGCCATTGATGATGCACGAAACGCCTTCGGGAACGTCGTTTGCCTTCAAAACCTTCTGCAAAATGTTCTGACACGCCACACTACTGAGGGGAGTCTTTTCAGACGCTTTCCAAACAGTGACGTTACCACAGACCCAAGCAAGAGCCGCATTCCACGACCAAACAGCCACAGGGAAATTGAAAGCTGAAATGATGCCTACAACACCCAACGGATGCCATTGCTCGTACATACGGTGGTTTGGACGCTCGGAGTGCATCGTCAAGCCATAGAGTTGACGGCTTAAACCGACGGCGAAGTCGCAAATGTCAATCATTTCTTGAACCTCGCCCCAGCCCTCTTGCAGGCTTTTGCCCATTTCGTAGCTGACTAGGCGACCTAAAGCGTCTTTATGTTTGCGGAGTTCATCGCCTAATTGACGGACGATTTCACCGCGTTTAGGTGCTGGAACATCTCGCCATACCTTAAAAGCAGCGTTTGCAGAGGTCATAATAGCGTCATATTGTTCACGTGAAGTCACACTGACTCTACCAATGAGCGCACCATCAACAGGCGAATAACTTCTGAGCGACTTACGCCCCCCCTCAGTATTCAAGCCCGTAGAAGTGCCATGATTGGATTGTTTTAAACCTAATTTTCTTAGAAAATCGGTTGGAATAGATTCTGATTTGGTTAGAACAGACATATTTATGTGTGATTTTTGAATGATGAAATGGCTACAAAAGTAATCATTGAACAAGTCATTTTGGGTATTAAGGTTAAATTATGGTAAAAATTTTAAAATTATAACATAAATATCCAAGAAAGAATATAATTTTGCGCCCATTATAAAATTGGGTAAATGTGATGATGACAATTATAATAATTGAAAAAGGGTAATTTATCCCATTTTTAATGAATTAATTTGCCACTTCGGGAAAACAATGATATTTTTGTTATTCAAATAAAAAACATTTTAAAAAAATATTTATACACTCATAAAAAACCTAATAATTTAGGGCGTTGTTTACAAAAATTTAAATTGTTACAATAAAGAAAATTACTTGTTAAAGAGAATTACACAACACTCCTCCGCTGCACAGAAACAAGACTCCGATTGGCACGGTTTTTTTGCCAAAAAGCTTTACATCTGAAAAAAATTCTTTAACCTTTTTCAAAATGCAATAAATATGGCAACTCATACTGCTCGATATTCAGACGAAGACTTGCAAGAATTCAAAGTGCTTATAGATGACAAACTTGCTGCTTCGCGAAAAGAAGTACAGTTTTTACGTGAGCAAATGTTGGAAATTAACGAAAATAGCGCAAATCAACAAAGTGGCGATTGGACGGACGAAAGCTCCAGCCATACAGAAATGGAAATGCTAAATAATATGTTGTCAAGACAACAACAATTTATGCGCAATCTTGAAAATGCCGTTATTCGTATTCAAAATAAAACTTATGGCATTTGCTCGATGACAGGACAACTCATCAGTAAAGAACGGCTCAAGCTCGTACCTCACGCAACAAAAAGCGTCGAAGCAAAAAACGCTCGCCCGATTCCTAATACTGCCAATCATGCAGCAGCTGACCCAATGGCTCGTCGTCGTGTCGAAGATGATTCTGCATCTACGGATCCAGCTGAGGAAACGGCTGCATTGCAAAAAGAGTTCTTCGGAAACGAATGATAAAATGCAAAAAGCAAGGAACAAAGGGCAAGGCTGTATATCAGCTTTGCCCTTTGTCGTTTGTTTAACATGTTTTCAAATACCTAAATCTCTGATAAACAGTCGTTTATGTTTTTTACTTTTCGTTTTTCACTTTTCACTTCGTTTACATTTTGCTCTTTGCTTATTTAAAGCTATTTTTGCCAATATAAAATTCATTTACTATGCAACGCTATCTCTTAATTCTATTTATAACTACTTGCTTTTTAGCTTGTAAAAACCAACCTGATGCTTCAAATACGGCAGGTGGTCAACCTACTTCAAATTTTCATGAAGACTTTACGAAACGTTTCCCAAAAGCACAAGATGTTGTGTGGGATACTTTGGACATAGGCTTTGCGGCTCTTTTTTATGACGGAGAAATCGAAAACAAAGCGTTTTATGACAATAAAGGCATATATCAATATACTTCTACTTTTATAGAGCAAACAGGGTTACCTAAAGCCATACAACAGGTTTTAAATACAACATACCAAAATGCTGCCGCGGCCGTTATCATGCGAGTTGAAACTGGTAGTAAACGCACATATCAAATTGAATTAGAAACAAGTACAGATTATATCAATCTTGAATTCGATGAATCAGGTAAACTTTTGAAAGAACAAAAAGCCCCCCTCAGTAATGAAGAGATTCAGAGACAAGAAGAAGAAGGTGTGGACCAAAACGATAAATAAATGAGAAATCCAACGCTTTATATTGCGCAAAGTTCATTGGGCGGACGGGGTGTTTTCACAGGTGCGCCTATCAAAAAAGGCGATATGATTGAGGTCTGTCCTGTCATCATCATGAAAGAAGGTGAAATGGCAGTTTTAGATACAACAACGCTTTATGATTACTATTTTTTATGGGGCGATGACCAAAAACAATGTGCGATTGCACTCGGTTTTGGTTCACTTTACAATCATTTTGCGCCTTCAAATGCCGATTATTTTATGGAATTTGAAGAACTTTATATTGAAATTTTCGCCGTTCGGAACATTGATGCAGGTGAAGAAATTACCATTAATTATAATGGTGACCCAGACGACAAAGCCCCAACTTGGTTTATGACCGATGGGAGAGATAGATAAATATGAAATATGAAATATCTCATAAATTATTGAAAATCAATTTATTGTAAATAATAAAAATGGCTTTTACAGAATCAAATATGCTGCCGCTTGGCACAAAAGCCCCTGCGTTTAATTTGCCCGATACCGTTTCGGGGGAGGTTTTAAGTTTGAATGACCTGCAATCAAATGTTGCAACTGTCATCATGTTTTTGTGTAATCATTGTCCTTATGTCTTGCACGTCAATCCAGGAATAGTCGCTTTGGCCCATGATTATCAGCCCAAAGGTGTCTCTTTTATTGGCATTAGCTCAAACGATGCGGTCAATTATCCGCAAGATGGACCTGAAAAGATGAAAATTCTGGCGGCTACTGAGGGGTACACTTTTCCGTATTTGTACGACAAAACACAGGAGGTCGCTAAGATTTATGATGCAGCTTGTACACCCGATTTTTATGTTTTTGATGGTAAAATGGAACTCGTTTATCGGGGTCGGATTGACTCTTCAAGACCACGTAATGAGATACCTGTAACAGGCGAAGATTTACAGACTGTACTCGACGCACTATTGAGGGGTGATGAAGTGTCGCCCAAACAGTATCCAAGTGCGGGGTGTAATATTAAATGGAAATTGAACTGAGCCAGATTATGAAAAATATTCAAATTAGACCTGCCACTGTTGACGATATGCCTGATGTTCATGCTCTTGTGCGTGAATTAGCCGTTTATGAAAATGCACCCGAACAACATTCAGCAACGATTGAAGAATACAAACGCGATTTTGAAGCAGGTATTTTTGAGTCACACGTAGCTGTTGATACTGAGTGGGGGCAAACTGTTGGCATGATACTTTATTATATGACGTACTCAACGTGGCGAGGGCGAATGTTGTACCTTGAAGATTTTGTTGTGACAGAAAAATATAGACAATATGGCGTTGGACAGATGCTGTTTGATACCTTTTTGGATGTTGCAAAGCAAAAAGACTGCTTCTTAACGAAGTGGCAAGTATTAGATTGGAATACACCAGCGGTCAATTTTTACGAAAAAAACAAGGCGATCATCGAAAAAGAATGGTGGAATGGTAAAATTTTTTTAAAAGAAATTTGAAATTATAAAATATATTCATATTTTTGTTTCATCAATTTTTATACTAAACAATGTTTTTTCTTTTTCGTATGAAACCAATACCGTAAATTTGTCGTTTGAATAAGTATAATTATACCAGTACATAAAGAAAAATTATAGTGTTTCATAGTGTGAGGGGTGACCGCAGTCGTGGTTGCCCTTTTTTTTGTTTGGTTATTGGTTAATCGTTACTCGTTATTCGCGAATA
>JANLQI010000392.1:0-12142 GCA_031367705.1 Saprospiraceae bacterium
ACGGGCGCATAGTGATCAACTATACATGGAAATTGGACTAAGATATTCATTGATAAACTGGTTTTGTCAAGAGATATTTTTGCCCAAATTTAATTCTAATGGCTTAATTAAACAATATGTCAAGGAACTTCATGGCTTTTGACCCCTTTCGGTGCAAAAGCCGTATTGAAAATCGGTGGTTTCAAGATGTTAGATGTCGTTTCAAGCCATTTTAGTCACTAAAATTTAAGCGAAAGGGGTGTTTTGAACTTTCATAAGGTTGTTATTCCTTGAAAATCAATATTTTAGCCCCCCTCAGTAATTTCCCGTTTATTTAAGTTGAGCTACTTATCAAGCTGTGGTGAGTATTTTATCCAATAAAACTATAAACCCAAATCTTTACGTTTTTAGCGAATTCTTCGCTAACTTTGTCCTCTGAAATAAAACCATTCACCCCCTCAGTATTCACGATATATTATGCTCAATCAAGACAAACTACGCCTTATTTTTGGACTCAAAATAGCCTATCTACGGCAACAAAAAGGACTGAATTACCAACAACTCGCCGAGTTGACGGATATGTCACAGTCGTATGTGCATGAAATTGAAAAAGGCAAAAAGTACCCGAAAGCCGATAAAATACTCGCCCTCGCTAAGGCATTAGGCACAACTTATGACGAATTGGTCTCCGTTCATGCGTCAAAAAAATTGCAGCCGATTATCGAATTGTTGGAATCTGAATTTTTTCAGGTTTTTCCGCTTGAAATGTTTGGCATCAGTCCCGACAAGTTGATGGAGCTTTTTACCAATACGCCCGACAAAATCAATGCTTTTATTTCGACGATTATAAAGATAGCCCGCAACTATCAGATGCAAACCGAAAGCATCTACACAGCCGCTTTGCGGAGTTATCAAGACATGAATGACAACTATTTTGAAGACTTAGAGAAAGCCGCTAAGGACTTTAAAGCAGAAAGCAATATTGTCGTAAGACATTCTTTTTCAACGGATTATCTCGAAAAATTACTTTTAGAAAGATATGGCATTGCCGTTAATCGAAAAAAAATAGCCAAAGATAAAAGCCTACGCCGCATTCGCTCCTTTTATACTGAGGGGTCTAAAACGTTACATATCAACAAGGAACTAACGTCTGCACAAGAGCATTTTTTGATTGCTCGGGAATTGGGATTTCAGTTTTTAAATATCAAGGAGCGACCTTATGAAACGGTGATTCAAAAGGCTGAAAGTTTTGAAAAACTGTTGTCTAATTTCCGTGCTTCCTACTTCGCTTCTGCCCTTTTGATGGACGAAGACGCACTCGTCGAGGACATTAAAACATGGGCAAACGCTTCAGATTGGCATCCAAACAACTTTGTTGAGCTTTTTGAAAAATACGATGTGACGGCTGAAATGTTGTTACAACGATTGACCAACATCCTACCTAAGCACTTCAAAATCAACGACTTATTTTTTATTCGCCTTCATTCAGATGAATCCATGAAGTCGTTTAAAATGACGAAAGAATTGCATCTCAGTCGTTTGCACAAGGCGTATGGCAATGAATTGAATGAGCATTATTGCCGTCGTTGGGTCTCTGTGAATGTCATAAAAACAATGCGGACGTTGCAACAAATTGACCGTCAAGACACACTTGTTTGTGATGCCCAAATCTCAAAATATTGGGAAACAGAACTCGAATACCTCGTATTGTCTATTGCAAAACCCAATTCGCCTAATCCAAAAGAAAGTGTAAGTGTGACTTTAGGCATTCTGTTAGACGACAATGCCAAACGGCTTTTCAGATTCCTCGGTGACCCTAATTTGAAAACTAAAGTGGTGAATACAACCTGCGAACGTTGCTCGATGCCCGATTGCGGCGAAAGAGCCGTTCCGCCTTTTGTCATTGAAAAAATGAATGATGCGAAGGCAGTTGAGCAAGCACTTTTAGCATTGAAATAATATTACCTATCTATAAATAAAACCTAATTTTAAAAAAATGAAAAAACAGATTTACGAAAACAATCTCAAAGAGTGGATTAAAGACGAAAAAGCCGCTATTGAGATGATCAGCGTATTGGGCAAATTGTGGTTCGATAAGTCCGTCGAAATCATCATTTTCAGAAATCAAATGATTGACCGTTCTTCGTCTGAGCTTTTAAACCTCCATCATTATGCCCGTGAAGTCGTCAAGCACCCCCTCAGTATTCACGACACTTTGGGCATTGCGAAGGCACTCAACCGTATGCCGCTTGCGCCAAGCCGTATTGATATTGGCAGATTGGGCGTGGAATGGTTGGATGAAAAAGACAAATTCTCAGATGAAATGGATTTTGTTGCCAAAAAAATGAAAAACTTTGTTGGGCAAGATAAAATCAAATTAGAGCCGCGTGACATCGTACTTTATGGCTTCGGTCGTATCGGACGCATTGCTGCACGAGAATTGATTTCGCAAGTAGGTAAAGGCGAGCAGTTGCGCTTGCGCGCTATCGTTACCCGCGACAAAAATCCAGAAGACATCTTAAAACGTGCTGATTTATTGCGCACGGACTCCGTTCATGGTACGTTCCCGGGAACGGTCATTGCCGATATCGAAGAGCAATGCCTTTGGGTCAATGGGCATAGAATTCACTTCATTTCTGCCAATTCACCCGAAGAAATTGATTATACGCAGTACGGTATTGACAATGCTATCATCATTGACAATACGGGTAGTTGGCGCGACAGAGACGGTTTGAGCCGTCATTTGCAATCAAAAGGCGCAGCAAAAGTGTTGTTAACGGCACCAGGCAAAGGCGATATTCCAAATATCGTTCATGGCGTTAACCATGAAAGTATTGATGCCAATCATGAAAATATTTGGTCAGCTGCCAGTTGTACAACCAATGCCATTGTCCCTGTTCTGAAAGTGATAAATGACGCTTTGGGCATCGAAAAAGGTCATGTTGAGTCGGTTCACTCTTTCACAAATGATCAAAATCTGTTGGATAATTTCCATAAAAAATTCCGTCGAGGTCGTGCTGCACCGCTCAATTTAGTCATCACTGAAACAGGAGCAGAAAGTGCGATTGCTAAGGTTTTACCTGAATTGACAGGTAAATTTACAGGCAATGCTATACGTGTACCGACACCGAATGTCTCATTAGCCGTTTTGAATTTGCATTTAGACAACAAAACGACGAAAGAAGATATTAATGAAATCATGCGTCAAGCCGCTTTAAAAGGCGATTTGGTGGAACAAATTCAATACTCTATTTCTCAGGAATTGGTATCATCGGATTTGGTCGGCAGCCCAACACCTGCCATTTTTGACAGCCCTGCCACCATCATTTCACGTGACGGACGGAGTGTTGTGCTGTATGTTTGGTACGACAATGAATATGGTTATACGCGGCAAGTCATTCGCTTTTGTAAGCAATTGGCGGGTGTTATTCGTTTGCGTTATTATTGATTTTTAATGGTTTATAAAAAAACAAGCCGATATTGAGACCCCCTCAGTATCGGCTTGTTTTTTTATGCCTTTTCTAATATTACTTGGATTTTTTATCTTGGAAAACAATATTCTCATAAATATCTGACATCGAAATAGAAACGCCCAAAGAACGCAGTTCAACCATATTTTCGATTTCTGTTTCCATTTTTATGCGCCAAAGATTAGGTTCTTCTTGAAAACGTGTTTCAACCGATAGTTTATCCGTATTGACTAAGACATATTCTTGAAAAGAGGGCAACAGTTTATACAATTCAAACTTACCCAAACGGTCATAAGCCTGTGTACTTGGCGATAAAACTTCAACAATAAGCAACGGATTAATGATGACATCGCGGCGGTCTTTCCAAAATTGAGGCTCTTCACAGACGACGAGGGCATCGGGATAAACGCCTGTGTTGGTTGGCTCGATATGTATTTTTAAATTGCTGTCATAAACACGAAGTTTAGTGGATATAGAGCGACTTATAACTTTTATTGCCGCTACGATATTTACACTTATTTCGCATTGTATGTCAGTTCTTCCAGACCGTTTTATAATTTTTCCATTGTAAAATTCATGTTTTTCAACTGCCTTTTCTTCACGACGTAGGTATTCTTCGAAAGTATGGACTTTCGGTTGGCGACCTGTTTCAGCTGTTTCAGAAAATTTAATCATACCGTGTGAGTTTTACAAAGTATTAAGATTTTCGTCAAATAAACAAATTTTGGGGTTAATCTGGAAAAATGATAAGCGTATTAGACTTTTATAACTATCTCAAAATCAACTTCTCACGCTCAGGTCCCGTTGAAATCATCGTCACCTTAACTTTTAGATATTCCTCCAAAAAGGCGATGTATTGTTTAACCGTTTCTGGTAGAACATCAAAATCGAACATACCATCAAGCGAAGTATTCCAACCTTCAAATTTCCTGTAAACAGGGTCAACACGTATTTCTGCCATATCGTAAGGCAAATCAGTGGACTCTGTGCCGTCATAACGATAAGCGGTGGCGGCATGAAGTTCAGAGAAAATATTCAATACGTCAATTTTTGTAATACACAGTTGCGTTACGCCATTGAGCATAATTGTATAAAGCAATTGCGGCAAATCTATCCAACCACAACGACGTGGACGACCTGTTGTTGAACCAAATTCAGCCCCCTCAGTACGCAGCAAGTCACCGACTGAATCATGCAATTCTGTTGGGAAAGGACCGCTGCCGACACGTGTACAATAGGCTTTTGTGATGCCAATGACTTCACCGACGCTTTGTGGGGCAACACCCAAACCGACACAAACGCCAGCCGTAACCGTATTTGACGAAGTGACATACGGGTATGTGCCGAAGTCAATATCCAACATCGAGCCTTGTGCGCCTTCTGCCAATATTTTTTTACCTGCCTTCAAAGCATTATTGATATAATATTCAGAATCAATCAATTGCAATGATTTCAAGGTTGCCAAACTACTGAAAAAACGTTCTTCTTCTGCGGCTAAATCGAAAGAAATGGGTGGATATATTTTCACCATGTCAAGGTGTTTTTTCTTCAAAGCTTCATAACGTTGGCGGAAATTGGGCAACATGATGTCACCAACCCTCAAGCCATTGCGCCCTGTTTTATCCATATAAGTCGGTCCGATACCTTTCAACGTTGAACCAATTTTAGCAGCTCCTTTTGCGGCTTCACTCGCAGCATCGAGCATACGGTGCGTGGGTATAATCAGGTGTGCTTTTTTGGCAACCAAAAGGCGGTCTTCAAAAGCGACTTCGGCGATGCGCAAGTTTTGAATTTCACGCTCAAAAGTAATCGGGTCAAGCACCACGCCGTTGCCAATGACATTGATGAGTTTTTCCCGAAAAATACCCGAAGGAACGGTGTGAAGGACGTATTTTTTACCGCCAAATTTCAATGTGTGTCCCGCATTTGGTCCGCCTTGAAAGCGTGCCACGATGTCATATTGTTGTGCGAGAAAATCTACAATTTTTCCTTTGCCTTCGTCGCCCCACTGTAAACCGAGAATAACGTCTATTTTCATTGTTGAGATGTTGAATGTTTGAATAATGATACGTTGATAACTAAAATGGTTTTTAAAAACGGCGCAAAATTAGAAAAACTCAACGGACTCATCTAATTTGAGGCTTCTTTTATATTTTTTTATCCTTTTCCATTCAACTAATTTTGGCAATAAAATTGCCACATACAAACAAAATCATCAAAATGAGAAAAATCTTTACCACTATTAGTCTTCTTTTTCTATGCCTTAGGCTCATAGCACAGACTGTTAACTTTGCCTATTCCACATTGCCTATCGTCATTATTAATACCAATGGTGTTACCATACCTGACGACCCCAAAATTACGGCAAATATGAAAATCATTTTCAATGGACCTGGTCGCATCAACAATATGACTGACCAAACTTTCCATTTTGATGGCAGCGTTGGCATTGAGAAAAGAGGTTCAAGTTCGCAAACAATTTCTGAAAAAAAACCATACAGCATTGAAATACGGGATTTAGTAGGTAACGACCTTTCTATGCCTCTGCTCGGTATGCCCAGTGAATCTGATTGGGCATTGATAGCACCGTATAGCGATAAGGCTTTGATTCGAGATGCTTTAACATACAATTTAGCGGGGTCATTTATGGCTTGGGCACCCCGCACACGGTTTTGCGAATTGGTTCTAAATGGTCAATATCAAGGACTTTATGTATTAACCGAAAAAATAAAGCGTGATGTCAACCGCGTCAATATCTCAAAAGGTGACTCTACTGCCACCTCTGGCGATGCGCTCACAGGTGGTTATATCATGAAAATTGACAAAACAACAGGCAATGTGCCTGGGCTTGTTTCTGGTTTTAATTCTAATTATTCAAATAGCGATACAAATGCAACTAAAAAAACATTTTATCAATGGCAATACCCCAAAATTGATGATATAAAACCCGCTCAAAAAACCTATATCCAAACAACTGTGGCAACCATGGAACAGGCAATGACATTGAGCAATCCTGCATTTTCTGACCCCTCAGTAGGTTATCCAAAATATTGGGATGTGCCTTCGCTTGTTGACTTTTTTATCGTCAATGAACTCACACGCAATGTAGATGGCTACCGATTGAGTACCTTTTTTTATAAGGATAAAAACTCAATTAACAGCAAATTCAAAATGGGTCCTGTTTGGGATTTTAACATCGCACTCGGCAATGCCAACTATTGCGATGGTTCAAGAATCAGCAATTGGGCGGTGGATTTTAACAACGTCTGTCCCAATGATGTTTTTTACGTGCCGTTTTGGTGGAAGAACCTGATGGCGGATAATAATTTCAAAAAACAAATACGCAGTCGTTGGCAACAATTGAGAACCAAAGAGTTATCCAATACACGCGTTAATTATGTGATTGACTCTCTGACCACTGCTTTGGGCGATGCACCGCTTCGCAATTTTCAACAATGGCAAATTTTAGGACGTTACATCTGGCCAAATCCTTACATTGGTGCAACTTTCGATAGTGAAATCAACTACTTGAAATCATGGTTAACAAACCGTATTGCTTGGATTGATGGTCAAATAGCCACTTTTCCCGTTGGTCAACAAGAGATTTTAGAGAAAATAAGTGTTTCACCCAACCCCTCAGTATCGGGCTTTAATTTCGCCTATCTTTTGAAAAATCCACAAACGGTTAATCTCTTTATATTCAATGAGTTAGGTCAAGTTGTTTATCAAAAAACAGAACAACAAAACGCAGGTAATCAACAAATGCGCTGGTATGACCCACAAGCGGCAAGCGGTTTGTATTTTTATGAAATTAAGACAGATGGGACTCGAAGTGCGATAGGGAAAATTGTTAAAAACTAAAAAGCAAAGGGCAAGAGGCAAAGAGGCAAAACGTTCAATTCACGTTTTGCCTTTTGCCCTTTGCTTTTTGCCCTTTGCTTCTTATTTCTTCATCGCTTCATAAATCAGCGTCTGAATACGTGTCCGATAATTCCCATTAATCAATTTATTACTACCATCGGGATAGGTACGGTTGGAAAGGAATATATAAACCAATTTTTTATCTGGGTCAACATAAGCGGCATTGCCAGTAAAACCAGTATGACCATACGTAGTACTTGAAGCTAATTCGCTCATATTCAAATGTTTAGAAGAATCCAATTCTTTCATATCCCAACCAAAGCCACGTCTTGTTGAGCTGCCTTGTCGCGTCGTAAACAATTTTATCGTTTCAGGTTTCAAGTAACGGACACCGTTGTATTCACCACCATTCAAAAGCATTTGAAACAAAACAGCTAAGTCACCTGTCGTCGAAAACAAACCTGCGTGACCACTGACACCACCTAACATAGCAGCTGCCATATCATGCACCGTACCACGTACCCGCGCCATGCGGAAATAGTTGTCCTCTTCGGTGGGCGCACAAGCGTTTTCAGGAAATTTATTCAATGGATTAAACAAAGTATGTGTCATACTGAGGGGGGTATAAAAGTTTTCATCGGCATAGACATCGAGCGTTTTGCCTGTGATATTTTTGATGACATCCGCCATGAGTATCAAACCCAAGTCGGAGTATAAATAGCTGCGGCTGTCGCGCAAAGGTGCGTTGGCAATCAACGTTTTCATTGAGTCAACATAATCCTTTCGCATAAAAACATTGGGCGTGACGGGAACGGTATAATCGCCTTGCGGTGTCTTTGAATACCATTTTTGAGAAGGAAAATACTTTGTTCGACCATTAACAACTTCAGAATCAAGCGTTTGTTTATAAAAAGGAATCCATGCCAACAAACCCGCTTGGTGAATCAACACATCTTTTAGGGACATATTGGCTTTGTTTGACCCTTGTACTGAGGGGAGGTAATCGCCAAAGGTTTTATTCATATCAAACTTTCCTTCTTCATATAACTTCATTAAACTGACTGTTGTAGCAGCACATTTTGTAATAGAAGCGAGGTCGTAAAGGTCATCAGTTGTTGTCTCTTGTATTTTTTCATAGGTCGAATGTCCAAAGGCTTTATGATAAACCACTTGACCATTGCGAGCGACTAAAATCTGACAACCAGGGGCCGCTTTATCGGCTATCAATTCATTGGCAATGGCATCAATGCCGTTTAACGTTTTGGCATCCATGTCCGCTACTTCGGGCGTTTCGGTACTCCATTCCAAACCATTTAAGTTTTTTAAAGATATATCAAAACCACCTTTTGAACTTTCAGAAACCGTTACTGGCAGTTTGCCTTTAAACGCAAAAATACCAAACAAGCCCTGTGCTGCCAATTCCTGTGTTGCCAAATCTTCGTTGTAACATTCAACGACATTTTTAACGCCATCAAAATATTTCAAAATATAAGGATTACCGAACACAACGAGAATCACTTTCGTTTTTTGAGCCAATTCGTTCACAAAATCACGGGTGCTTTGCGTGATGCCAAAGTTTTCAGAAGCCTTGGGTCTCAATCCATTGAGACTGATGATGACTGTTTTTTTCTTTGAAAAATAATCCAACATCTGCGCTTTTTTCTCATTAGAAAAACTTTTAGGTGAGTTGAATTGATTGAACAAACCGAGGCTGTTGAGTTGATATTGAAACTTTGTCCAACCACTCGCACCAATCGCCAAAGTCGCCAACGAATCGGGTTGATAGGCGACGAAAGGAATGAGATTGTCGTCATTGCGCACCAATGTCAAGGCATTTTTTATCAGCTCCCTCTTCAATTGTTGACTTTCAATTGAATTGATATCCCAACGGACATTTGCAGGGTCGTTATACTGAGGGGTGTTCAAACCATAGCGAAACTTAGCATGAAGCACCCGTTTAACGCTTGCTTCGATGTCTCCCCTATCAATGCGACCATCGGCGATGTATTGTTGAATAGAAGTAAAAGCATCGGGCGTACTTTCGGGCAGACATAAAATATCGCAACCTGCTTCCAACGCTTTTGCAGATACTTCACCTCTTTGAAAATATTTGGTTACGCCACGCATTTCTAAGCCATCGGTAAATATCAAGCCGTTAAAGCCGATTTGTTTACGCAACAACTCACGCACAGCATTCTTACTCAATGATGTCGGCAAATGCAGTGTGTTGTCAATAGACGGAACGGACAGATGCGCGACCATCATAGAAGCCACGCCATGCTGACTCAAAACGCGGAAAGGCATCATTTCGTAAGCCGACAGATGCGCTAAATCGTGGCTCACGACAGGCAAATCGTAATGACTGTCGAGGTCTGTGTCGCCATGACCTGGGAAGTGTTTGGCGCAAGCCATCACGCCATTGTCTTGCATCCCTTTGGCGTACTCGTAGCCTTTGGCAGCGACATTGTACATATTGTCGCCAAAACTGCGCTCATTGATAACAGGGTTATTCGGATTATTATTGATGTCTATGGAAGGCGCAAAATTGATATGCACACCCAAACGCTTACATTCTTTGGCAATCGCCACACCAAATTGATAAATGAGTTGATTGTCGGTAATCGCTCCGAGCATCATTTGTTTGGGATAAGCAATAGCAGCACTTTTCAAACGCATATTCAAACCCCATTCAGCATCCATGGCAACGAAAAACGGTATTTGACTGATTTCTTGATAATGATTGGTCAATTCCAATTGTCTTTCTGGCGTTCCTTGAAAAAAACAAAGGCTACCGACATGGTATTTTTTGATGAGATACTCAACTTGTTCGATGTGTTCAGACCCCAAATTGGAGTGCGCGCGAATCATAATCAACTGCCCGATGCGCTGCGTATCGTTCAATGTTTGATAGACGCTGTCCACCCAACGGTCTTCACCCGCTGCTTTTTGAGCCGAAATAGATATGTGTAAAATGGAAAAAAGGAAAAGCGTCAAAACGTAGTTTCTCATTATCGAAAGACATTATTTTTTAGTTATTGGGGCAAAAGTACGACTTTATTTAGGATTTTGACACATTTCAGTAGTGCCGCCGTCATTTGGGGGGCATAGTTTTTAATATTAACCCAAGTCCAAAGCATAAACTCTCGTCGGAAAAAAATATATCGCCATAGAGTTTCCTTATAAAACATCTACCATATTAAAACCGAATACCTAAAATATTAAGGTATAAAAATAATATTTGCACTTTACGATTTAAAAAAATACCTTTGTTTTGACTTATAAGTCAAAACATGAAACCAAACTTACAAAGAAAACGCACAGTCACTATGAAAAAATGGTATAAAGTTGAAGTGTTTGCCACTTTTAATAAAGTTACTTTCTACACAATAAGAGATGAAAACAAAGAACTGAGTGAAACAGATAGATTTTTGACTAAATATTCGGAAAAAGGAATATTTAAAGAACGCTTAAATAAACTGGTCGCTTTTATAGAAGCGATGGGAGATGAGTACGGTGCAAGACAATTGTTTTTCAGACATGAAGCAGCCGCAGATGCCCTCCCACCACCTTATTCAACAATAAAGCAATTTGGTTTATTGGAATTTATCGAATATGATTTAAGGCTTTATTGCTGCCGACTTTCTGATAGTGTTGTTGTTCTTTATGGTGGTGGACAAAAAACAACTGCAAAGGCGCAAGATTGCCCAAATGTCTCATCACATTTTCGATTGGCAAGTGTTGCGACAACTGCTTTGAATGAAAAAATACGAGAAAAATCATTTGTTTTGACTTTTAAACAATTAGAATTCAAGGACGAAGCTGAAATAGAATTATAAAACACATAAAAAGAGATTAATGATGGCAAGCGAAATATTTAAAAAACTCTTAGACGCTGTACCTGCTGAAACCAAAGCAGAAGTACGCCTATCCATGATAATTGCCTTACGCATAGCCGATTTGATGCAGCAAAAAAATCTAACTAAAAGCGAATTGGCAAAACAATTGGGCAAAGACCCTGCTGAAATTACACGTTGGCTCTCGGGCATGCATACTTTTACGACCAAAACGCTTGGTAAATTAGAGCTTTTTTTCGGAAAGCCTATTCTTGTTGCTCCCAATGATTTAGGAGAAATAGCTTTGGATAAGACTATTGCCGTGGTGTAAACAATATTAATGCCTTGCAAAACTACCCCCTCAGTAAAAACCCTAAATCATCCTTATATCTATTATATCTGGATTCTAAAAACGAAAAACATGTCTGAAATCGCCTTAAAATGAGTACGCGAAGCCAAAAGAAAACGCTTTATACATTTGAATCAAGATGCTAAGGAAAGAGAATGATGTTAAAGATTCTCAAAATAAGCTCAAATAGGATGTTATAAAAACAAATAATACTATTTTCACTCCTAAAATCCTTAGCATCCTTAAAATCTCACAAATCCTGATTCAAAATGTCTGAACTCGCCTTAAAATTGATACGTGAAGCCAAAGAAACCCGCGCTACTCGCCTTGACCTCGGTAATTGTGGCTTGACTGAACTGCCTGATGAATTGTTTGAATTGACTTGGTTGGAGGAGTTGATTTTGAGTAATGAATGGTTTGGAAGTACTATTGAAGAGAGTCACAATAATAGATTTCAATCTAAAAATAAAGGCGAAGTCAATAATATCAGATTTATCAACCCAAAGATAAAATTACTTAGAGGTCTAAAAAAATTTATTGCTAATACCCAAGAGTTAAGCGATTTAAGTCCTTTAAAAGATTTATCTGCTTTGCAACTTCTTGACGTTGGCTCGACTCATGTAAGCGATTTAAGTCCTTTGAAAAATTTA
>JANLQI010000399.1:0-4155 GCA_031367705.1 Saprospiraceae bacterium
TCATAAACCTTTTAGCATCTTTTTCACGGGGCGACACAATCGGTTCATTATCAATGGCTGCAATGACTTTTTGACGTAAAAGGTTGCTCATAAAATGTTCCTGAACAGCATTGACAGAACCCGTCAACCACAGCAAACTCAGACGTTCGAGGAAAGGATAAATAACTTTCATCATCGTACATTCAAAACCAATTTTTTCGATATTGGTCGTCAAAATGTGGTCGAATTTGTATTCATCAAGCTCTATCATCGCAATCGTCAATGTATCGAGTTGAGCATCATATTCAATAGAACAATCTGAAATTTCAGATGCTTGTTCGGAAATTTCTTTAGGAGATAAAGTGGCTATTTTTGAAATTTTAATACCTTGCCGATTGAGTAAAGCAATATTAATGAGGTGTTTAAGGTCACCCTCGCAGTAGTAACGAATGTTCGTTTTCGTCCGTTTGGGTTCTATAAGGTTATAACGCTGTTCCCATATCCGAATGGTGTGCGCTTTAATACCTGTTAGTTTTTCTAAATCTTTGATTGAATAGACAGCCACTTTGACGAAAATTTTGACGAATTTTGTTAAATACTCACCCATTTAATTGGTGATATATAAAGGAGTAAAATAAAAAAATTGCGTTTTTGTTTAAAACAAATACACAATACTTTTCAGTGAAACACTGTAAAAATAAAAGCAAAGGCAATTATTTGTAATATATATGTGTCCATGCTGAATAGCTATAGAGTTCTAAAAGTTGTAACAATATGGGCTAAAGAAAGTTTAAAATGATATAATTTTACGGTATCAATTATTTTCCCAATTCATTTGTAACCGACAAATGAAAAAAATCTCTATTTTTAACCTTTGTTTTTATGGGAAGCGCTTTATGGTTCATTGCAACGCTCTGCCCCCCTCAGTATAAATTAAAAATATTGGGTAAAACATAGAATAAATGGGACGTTTCAGACTTTCAAGACTCAAACACGATTTTCCTTCTCTGTTGAATTGCCTATACAAACTTTGTTTTTTAGAACATTTAAAAATATGTCTATGAAATTGACAAATACGCTATTTATGAAATGGCTTTTTGCAGCCGCTATGTTGCTGCTTACGAGCTTACAACTTTCAGCCCAAGATAGTTGTACCTTTACTTTAAGAATTTATGACCGTTTTGGCGATGGTTGGGACGATTCTCAGGTTTATCTTAAACTCGGTAACAATCCTGAACGTGCCTATACACACGATGGTACAGCATTTAACTCAGCAGATAGTATCCGTTTATTCCAAATTCGCGTGCGCCCAAGTGATTCTATCGTCATTCGGTACGTTGCTATGGGTACGTATCAAAATGAAATCAAATATGCCTTGTTCAACAATGCAGGTGAACTCGTTTTTGGTGACGGTTTAACGCCTAAAACAGGCATTGTTTTCCGAGGTGTCGTCAGATGTGTCAATTGCGGCACAGCTGTCAATGCACGTGTTTCGGCTATCAGAAGCGCCAATGCGACACTAACTTGGAATCCAACCATACGGGGTACGCAACCGACTTATCTCGTCGAATGGGACACTGCGGGTTTCTTATACGGTCGTGGACGCAATAAGTTCAGAACCACCGATACCTTTGGTATTATGAACAATTTGACCGAAACGATGAATTATTCCGCTTATATTCAAACGCTTTGCATAGGTAATGATTCCAGTTCTGTCGTTGGGCCGTTAAATTTCAGAACCGATACGGCAACCAATGTCGGTATTATTGCCATCCTCAACCCCGTCAGTAGTTGTAACTTAGGTGTGGATAGTATTCGGATTATTATGAAAAATTTTGCAGGCGCACCGCAACAACTGATTCCTTTTAAAGCAAGCGTTAATGGGCAATTACTCAATATTCCTTATCCTGCCGATGGTTTGTTTACAGGTGTTTTGTCAAAAGATAGTACAACAACTTTGACGTTTAAAACGCCATTTGACTTTTCAACTCCTGGCGAATACAACATTGCTGCTTGGACTGAACTCTCTGGCGATAAAAAGAAGGAGAATGATACCTTCCGCATCACAGTGGTTCGCCCACGTTTGGTAACGCAATTTCCTTACGTTCAAAACTTTGAAAACGGTAAAGACACTTGGTCTGTACTCGATACGACTCCGACTAAAAATTCGACTTGGGAATTTGGCACGCCACGCTACCGCTATATTCAAGGTGCAGCAAGTGGTACTAACTGCTGGACAACAGGAAAAGACACAGCCTACAATAATAATGAGTTTGGCTATCTTCTATCCCCTTGTTTCGATTTCTCGCAATTCACGACTGACCCTAAAATCAATTTCGCACTCAATATTTATTCTGAAAAATTAGGTACAACGGCTTACGACGGTGCTTGGCTTGAAGGTTCAACAGATGGTGGAAAAACATGGCGCAACATCGGTGGACGTGGTACGGGCATCAACTGGTATGCTGATACAATAAATACAATCCGTCGCGCTGTTTGGTCAGGTACAACGAAACAAGGTTGGTTTCTTGCTCAAAATACGTTGACGGGCATGGCAGGGCGTTCACAATGTCGTCTCCGTTTTGGCTTCCGTTCTGATGGCAGCGGTAATACAAATTTTGACGGTGTTGCTATTGACAATATCGTCATTGGTGCAGCCCCTACAGTTGATTTAGCAGCAGACAGTGTGACGTATTCTTATGTCAATTACATGCATAATTGCCAAATTGTTATGCGTATTGCTAATTTGGGAACGACCCCTCAGTCAAATTTCTCTGTGGGCTACCGCGTAGGCAATGGTACAGCCGTTACTGAAAATGTAACGAACTTAACCATTCAACCCAATACAGTTGCAACTTATCGCTTCAATGCCAGAGTCCCTACACCATCAACGGATCAACGTCTCAATGTGTGGGTTAATGCAACAAATGATGCCGTTCGTGCCAATGACTCTTTGCCAAGTGGTGTATTGATTCCAGCGGCGGTCAAAGCGAAAACGCTTTATGATTTCAACAGTACGACCAACCCCGTTCCCCCATATTGGACAGGTGTTCGAGCTGGTATTGGCCGAGGAGGGCATGGCAATGCGACAACCAATGGCTACGTTTTTGCCAATATTTACACGGATACAGCCATTTTCATTGACCCTGTTTTTGGTAATGATACCATCATTACTCCAGGGGCAAAAGGTATGCAAGTAACCGCAGGTAAGTTTGGGCCGATTCGGGCGGATGATACCATGCGCTACGATTATCGTTTTGTCAACGAAAGCTCTCCTTATGCGGGTTATGATTTAATTTATAAAGACACCATGAAAGTCATGGTCGCTTTTGATTGTGATACGGTCTATACGCTTGTGGATACCATTTTTAGAAGCAATCATATCATATCCAATGCTTATCGAACGCGGACTATTCCGTTGGCTCGATTTGCAGGACAGATTATCAAAGTGCGAATTGACCTCAGCAGTAAAATTGATACTTTCATAGGCTACTATATTGACCTCGACAACTTGAATATTTTGTCTTGTCCACAGACATTTGGGCATAAATCAACAATTACAGATGCTACTTTTGGTCTCGCAAACGGTAAAATAGTGCTTTCGTCGCCAACTACGGGTGTTGCACCTTATACCTACTTATGGAGTAATGGTTTGTCAAGGGATTCCATTGTCAATCTGGCTCCAGGTGATTACAACGTGACCATCACGGATACAAAAGGCTGTACTGAAATACGAACTGTGACAGTCAAACGCTCAACTGTCAGTACAAATGACCCAACTTCTGCCATTAACCGCTTGACACTTGCACCAAATCCGACGACAAACAGTGCAACGCTTGCTGTTGAGTTCAATCGTCCAGTAGATACACGGGTTCAGGTATTCAATACAATGGGTCAATTGCTCTATCAAACGGCTGCAAAAGCTGCTGAACAACAGACTTTCGACCTCGATATGACCAACCGTCCAGCAGGTGTCTATCTCATACGCGTAACTGCAGAGAATAGAAGCCACGTTGTAAGGCTTGTTAAACAGTAATATTTGCCTAAAATGTGATAAAAAAAAATCATCTCGAACATTTCGAGATGATTTTTTTTTGTGCATACCCCCCTCAGTAAAAGAGGTATAGTAGACGAAAATAGAATAGGTTTTTTATTTTTTTTCAAAAAAAATAAAAA
>JANLQI010000404.1:0-2359 GCA_031367705.1 Saprospiraceae bacterium
TTGAATATTTTTATGATTTAATTTTTCAAAGCAAAAATCATACCCCTCAGTATTTTTCAAAATAAAGGAGGATGGAAGTAGGGCATAAAATGCGGCGCAAAATTACAAAAACAAATAATGTAATATCTATGAAGCTAAAAATATATTGAATAAAATCTAAAACGATGAGAATCATCGGCCAAACGGTCTTGTTTTGAAAAATAAACGCAGAAACATATATTTTTTAAAAAACATAATAAAATAAATACACTTTTTGTTTTTTTGTAATACCTTTGTCTTTATAAATCTATTCCCACATGTATTGACGTGCTACTTTTCTTAAAACTAAATTTCAAAACTTACATTGTTCACATTTTAAAACGTCGTCCATGGCATCGAAACAATCTGGTCTTAAACGAGATTCCAGCAACAATCCTCATCCTGAAAATGGTCTCGCTACTTTTATTGCTATTTTAGCAGTAGCAGCGCTATTGTTTATGGCATTCAGCGTCTTCTAATTTTCAAACAAAACAAATTCAATAACTAAAAAGGCTAACTTATTGCATGACAATTGGTTAGCCTCCTTTTTATTAATCAAAAAATTATTTATTTCTTTCCTTCTCAGTTCATCAATTCTTGTTGCAGCATTAAAACACGGTTTTTGATGTCTGTATGCCGTCCTTCAAGGTCAGTGATTTGCTTGTTTTCTGTATCGAGTAAGTTATCAAACTCAGAAAAATTGAGGTCAATTTTATGTTTGATGCTGCGAATATAGTTTTGCAGCCTGTCGGTCACTTCGTCTTCTAATTGCAAACGCCCTTTGGCAATTTCTTTTCTGAATGCTTCCAGTATTTGTCCGCGTTTCAAAACAGCCGTTGCACCTGCAAAGAGCAAACCGATGGTCGTTAAAATACCGCCAGTCACGTCCAAAACAGCTCCTTTTGTCACTGCTGCAAGGATGATACCGACAATGGCAATGCCGCTACCCGCAGCAATATTGGGCGCAATCGAGCCTTTGTTTTTGAAAAGCGATTCGTCCGTAAAATTTTCAGAACGGTTCATAAATTTTTCGAAAGTCTCTTGTAAATCACGTAGGACATTAGCACGTCGGTCGGCTATGTCGCTGAAAATTTCGTGATTGTCCTTCAAAATCGTCTTAGAAGTTTTGATTTTTAAGTCAATCAGCTTCGCCATTTGTTGAATTGAGTCGGCAACATCGCCAACACCTGCCTGCAATTTGTCTCGCAATTCATTGTTCAAATTTGTTTCTAAATCCTTTTTCAGTTCATCTAATCGAACTTTTATTGAATCAGATGAGCCAAAAATACCCTTGATTGAACGTTTGATGAGGGTGACAAACGACAGCTCTTCGCTGAGGTTTTGCTCTGTTTTTGAAGTTGTTTTATCATAACCCGCCAACAGGTTTTCAATCAACATGTTAACATAACTGTTTGACTTAATTTCTTGATTGTCAAGCGTTTGCCTGATGTCTTTTCTGAAATCAATATCTGCTGCGAACTGTTCTTTCCGCGTCGTCAAACCATTAAAAATGCGCTCGTTGATATTGCTACAAGTATCTAAATTGTTCGCCAATTTCATCGCAGGTGCTTTGCCGCCTGTGACGTGCGCTTTAATAAAATCTCGGACGGTGCTGAAACCACTGATGTCAAAACGGTCTTCCTGCTCGTCTTTGGCAGACACGGCGAAAACGACAGGGTCTGCCAACCCTCTTTTTTGCGCTTCTTTTTTGACCCCCTCAGTATTGACAGCTAAATCGGCAGCATCCATCAAGTCTTTTTGTTGCATGATGAAAATGACTTTGCGCCGCCAATCGGTATGAATAAAATCAAAAAATTCCCATGCAGATTGCCGATAAGGGTTTTTGGCTTCAAAAACAAAGACAATCAAATCGGCTGCGGGCACAAACCCCTCAGTAATTTCCTGATGATGGGCGACAATGGCATTGGTGCCGGGTGTGTCCACAATAGCGATTTCGCGCAGGATTTCAACAGGTTGAAAAATTTTCTTCAAATAAGGACTTATCGTAATCGTCTCCTCGGTTTCGCCATAACTGACTTGTTGGATGGTATCGGTCATGGGTTGCGGAGCGACTTTACAGATTTCACGCCCTGTTTGCAATAGAGCATTGATGAAGCTACTTTTGCCCGCTTTGACCTCTCCAACGATAACAAAAAGGAAAGGCTCATATATACGTGCGCGGAGGTCATTGACCGTTTTAGCAAGCTCTTCATGCCCAATGTCCTGCGTCAAGGTGTGTAAATCTCTGACTATATCATCTACTTTTGCGCGGTAGGCTTGTATTTTGGAACTGATAAAACTCATGTATTTTTCGTTTTTACCCCCCTCAGTATAAACTGGG
>JANLQI010000467.1:0-25576 GCA_031367705.1 Saprospiraceae bacterium
GTGAATAACCCCGAATGAAATTCGGGGGAAACGGTATGTGAGTGCTATAATCCCGAAGGGATTGAACAAAAGGTTATTCAAATTCAACGCTTTCAGCGTTATTCAACGTCATTTATCATTGTCCCCGAATTTCATTCGGGGCTATTCATGTTTAATCCCTTCGGGATTTTTAGAGTGCCAAAGTAGAACTAAACGCATAATTTCATATTTCATATTTCATATTTATTCAAATCGTTTGAATGCGTTTCAACAACTCATCGCGCATCGAAATACTGAGGGGTATCGCTTTGCCTTCCAAGATGACGTGATTTTCTGCCACTTCGTCTATCTGTTTGAGATTGACCATATAAGACCGATGTACCCGAATGAAGTGACGTATCGGCAGTTTTTCTTCCATGATTTTTAAGGTGGTAGAAAGTAGATACTCCTTGTTTTGAGTATAAATACGGCAATAATTGCGGTCGGCTTCGATGTACAATATTTCCTCGATGTAAATTTTGACCATCTTTTCTTTATGCTTGACAAAGATGCGGTCGCTCAAAATAAAAGGCATGTCCTCTGATGAGGATTCTTCGGCAGCAGCAGGTGTTTTATTTTCTGCTATTCGATTGATAGCCAATTCAATAGCCCTTTGTAAATCTATAGTTTTAATCGGTTTAGCGATAAACGCATAGGGGCGTGTGGTTTTGGCGCGGTTGAAAGTGGCTTCGTCCGTATTGGCGGTGACGTAAATGATGGGTATATCGGCTATCTTTTGCATGGCTTGTGCCGTTTCGATGCCGTCGAGTGTGCCTTTTAGGTTGATGTCGAGCAAAACAATATCGGGCTGGTTTTCTTCGACGTGCATAATCGCCTCCTCGCCGCGTGGTATGATGCCCGTGACTTCATAGCCCAACAAAGTCAGTTGCATTGAGACTTTTGCTCCGATAATCATATCGTCTTCAACAATGAGTATTTTTATGGGCGTGTCCATGTCGTTAGTTTAAAGATGATAATGGATAGGGCATAGTTATTATCCACTATCATAAATATTCTATTAAAATCAATGATTTGACCCAAACAGAAAAAAGGAAAAGAAATCAGTAAGAAAAGGAGTGAAATTAAATTGTTTTTTCTCATATTCTACTACCGTTATGTCATTTATTTGATTGTTGCTTAGTTTATCACTATTCAACAAAGATAATGTATTTGAGCAAATGGCATAGTGTAAAGACTTATTTATTATTGTCCTTTTTAGGGGAATGTAAGGTGACGAATAAGATGAATTGCTAAGGTCAGGCGTAAAGGGTTAAATTTGATTTTTAAAAAAAATAATTAAACACCTTTTAGGGTTTTTGCCCACTTGATTGACTACACATAAACAATAAGAATTAGACAATTGAAAAACTACAAAATACATACAGACGAACACCTTATTGACTGCCTCAAACAGAGCGATGGGCGTGCTTTTGAGGAAATTTATAACCGCTATTGGGACAAAATGTACGGGGTTCCTATCATCAATTAGGCTCGAAAGAAGAAGCAGAACAATTGGTGCAAGACGTGTATGAAAAGTTGTGGAAACGTCGATTTGACTTGAATATCAACTACTTAGGTGTGTACTTGGTTGTTGCGGTTAAAAATTTAGCGACCAATTTTATCAAATCACAAATCACTTTTAGGAAATATCAAGAGTATTTGATTTTTCAAGAAATACAACAAAATTATCAAGGGCAAGACATTGTGAACTACAATGACCTATCGCAAGCGGTAGAAAATGTGATGAAACAATTGCCTGAAAAAACAGCAGAAATATTTCGTTTGAGTCGGTTTGAAAATCAATCGAATAAAGCAATTGCAGACAAACTCAATTTGACAGAAAAAGCGGTGGAATATCACATCACCAAATCACTGAAATTTTTTAAAACGCACCTTAAACATTACAATAATTAATGGATAATGAATAGTGGATAATGGATAATCATTATCCATTATCCAGTATCCATTATCCAGTATATAACATGAATCAATACGAGTTCAATAAATTATTAGAAAAATACCTTGACGGGCAGTGTTCGGAACAAGAAGAGCGACTGATTCTCGATTGGTATGAACAGACAATAGAGACAACAAAAGGGACTTTGTCTGTTGAGGATAAAGAACCGACTAAACATAGTATTTGGAAAAAAATTAAAGCTAGCACGCTTGATATTGAAGTCAATCCACGCCACAGGATTTGGCATTATATTGCCGCAGCCGCTTCAATTATGTTGATTTTGGGCATTGGATGGACTTTTTATATTAAACACACGCAGAACAACGATGTCTCATTTAATACCTTGAACAAGGAAAAAACGCTTAAAGAAATACAGAATACGTCGAACAAATCGCAAGACGTGAGCTTAGAAGACGGCAGTACCGTCGTTTTGTACCCCCTCAGTATTTTGTCTTATCCAGAGCATTTTGACAACCAAAACAGAACGGTTTACCTCATTGGAGAGGCTCTTTTCAAGGTGAAACGCAATCCAATCAAGCCGTTTTTGGTACATGCGGGCAATTTGGTGACAGAGGTTTTAGGCACCAGTTTTATCATCAAATCCAATGATATTTCCAAAACAACGGAAGTGCGGGTGCTGTCAGGCAAGGTGTCGGTTTATGAAGAAACCCGCCTAAACGAAAAGAACAGAAATGGAACGATACTCACGCCCAACCATAAAGTGGTTTACAACAAGGAATCGAAGCAACTCACACCAAGCATTGTTGAAGAACCGCTTGTGGTCAATGATGCTAAAGAAAAAGTCGTTGACTTGACTTTTGAAGATACGCACTTGCCAAAAGTCTTAAATGCTTTGAAAAAACGCTATGCTTTGGACTTCGTTGTGGGTAACGAAAACTTGAATAATTGTGTTTTTACGGCTGATTTGAATGATTTACCCTTGTTTACGCAACTTGAATTGATTTGTCGCTCTATCAATGCGGAATATGAAATACGGGGAACAAATATTTTTATCAGTGGAAAAGGGTGTAAATAGTTAATAATAAAGCATTTACGAAATTTTATAAATTTCGTAAATGTAAAAAATAAAGTAAAAAAAAATGAGCCGATGATGTTCGTACCATCATCGACTCGGTCAATTCTCGCTGAACGTCACATCCAGTATCCTCTTGTTAGAGGGTATTGAGAAGACATTTTTATCAAAATTCATTAATAAAAACGGTCAAAGTTATGAAAAAAAAAGTACTTCCTCCACCAATTCTCTGGGAAATCATGCGCTTCACATTTAACCAAATTATTATCATTTCTTTGTTCAGTTGTATGGCTTATGGGCATAATGCAAAGGGGCAAGAAGTTCTACTCAAAAGGGTTTCCTTAAAAACGGAATCTTTAGAGATGAAAACCGTGCTTCGTTTGATTGAAAAACAAGCGGACGTAAAGTTTGTATACAGTGCCAATATCATTCGAGCTTATCAAAAAGTATCGGTTGATGTCTATAGTGGTAAGTTGGAAAAGGTTTTAGATGAGTTACTTACCCCCCTCAGTATTTCTTACGAAATTTTCGATAATCGGATTTTATTGAAGAAAAAAGCCGTAGAAAGTACTGTTATTACGAATCTAAAAACCTTAACAACGCAAAAAGCACTAAAGTCCACGATTGAACAAACGGTAAAAGGCATCGTCACCGATGTGGCAACAGGCGAAGGGTTACCCAACGCCAGTATCGTTGTGAAAGGCACAACCAAAGGCACTATTACCGATATTAATGGCTCATTTTCGATAACTGTTCCCGATGACAAATCCATCTTGATATTCAGTTATGTCGGGTACGAAACCAAAGAAGTTTTAGTTGGCAGACAAACGATTATCAATGTGAGCTTAAAAGAAGGTAAATCGTTGAGTGAAGTCATTGTTGTCGGCTACGGAACACAATTAAAAAGCGATGTGACGGGTGCGGTTTCTAAAATAGATATGGAAAAAGCGACAGCGATACCGACCACCAATATTGCTGAAATGCTGCGTGGACAAGCGGCGGGTGTTCAAATCACTTTGGGTTCGGCACGTCCAGGCGGTTCTTCCAATATTTTGATACGTGGTCGTCGGTCTATCAGTGGCGGCAACGACCCTTTGGTGGTTTTAGATGGTTTCCCAATTGACAATATCAATGACATCAATCCCGATGACATAGCTTCGGTTGAAATCTTGAAAGATGCGGCAGCACAAGCGATTTATGGTGCACGCGCAGCCAACGGCGTTATCCTCGTGACGACTAAAAGGGGTAAAGCGGGCAAAATGGCAATCGGCTTCCACTCATACTATACAACACAAAAACTGACGAAAAACTTTGACCTTTTCAGTCCTGAAGAATATGCACAATACAAACGCGAAGCTTTTAGGTCTATCAATCCAGGTGGCATAAGTTACAGCCCCGATACGGTTGTTTTTGGTGGCACAAGTAAGGCGGCTGAATATATCAACTACAAAGCAGGCAATTTTGCCGATTGGGAAAGTACGCTTTTAAGACCCGCTTTGACCAACAGCAATACCGTCAGTATAAGCGGGGGCAATGAAAATACAAAGATTTTTGCCAGTGCCAATTACTTTACACAAACGGGTTTAATTCCTAATTCTGATTATTCACGCGGTGCGTTTAGGTTAAATCTGAATCAAAAAATAACGGACAAATTGAACATTGAAGCCAATTTAAACTTGGCAAGTGACAAGCAGCAAAAGGAAAGTTCTTCTTTGGACTTTATCACCATTTCGCCTTTTACCGGACCTTATGATGTGGATGGTAATTTGGTTTTCAGATTGGCAGGTGCCAATTCGAGTAGTAGTACCATCAACCCTTTATGGAATATTAGAGAAGCTCGAAATGATGTCAAAACGAGTTATTACAACATAAACGTAGCGGGTAATTATATTTTCAATAAAAATTTCTCTTACAAATTGAACACGTTGTACAGTAGAAAATTTGGTGACGAAGGCACCTATCGCACACGTTTGCATTCTGAAGCCATTGCTGCCAATGGTTCGGCAACATTGACAAATAATATTTGGGAAGAGTATCTTATTGAAAATATTGTCAACTACAATGGTAAAATCAATGACAATAATAAAATTGACATGACGCTGGTTCAGTCAGTCAATCAAAAGGATTTTTCAAACACGTTTATATCGGGTACAAATTTTAGTAATGACATTTTGGGTTACGATGGCATTTCAAATGCGCTGAACTTCAAAAGCACAAGGTCTGAAAACAGAAGGCGATTGGTTGGCTATTTAGGTCGTGTGCGATATAACCTTATGGACAAGTATTTATTGACCGTAACGGCACGTCAAGACGGGGCTTCTGTTTTTGCGGAAAGTAAAAAATGGGGTTTCTTCCCTGCCGTTGCTTTTGCATGGAAAATGCAGAATGAATCTTTCTTAAAAAATGTAAAAGGTATTGATGAATTAAAATACAGAATCAGCTATGGTTCAGTGGGCAATCAAGCCCTTGCACCTTACCAAACACTTGGTTTGGTGGGTACAAATCCTTATATCTTTGGCGGTATTCTTCAAGGTGGTAACATACCAGGCAGTTCATTGCCTAATCCTAATCTTTCATGGGAAACATCAACAACGTTTAACACAGGTTTAGATTTTGGCTTGTTTGGTAATCGCGTTGTCGGTTCTGTTGAGTACTACAAAACGCATACAACAGATTTATTGACAAATATTCCTTTGGGTGGCACTTCTGGTTTTTCTTCTACGATTACAAATGGCGGTGAGACCCAAAATAGTGGCGTAGAAGTACTTCTGACAGGCAATATTATCAGAAACCAAGACTTTAGATGGTCTGTTACGGGCACTTTTACTAAAAATAGAAACAAACTCATTAAATCAGGTTTGGTTGATGAGTTAGGCAATCCCAGAGATGATGTAAGCAGTGGTCGGTATATCGGAAAAGGACTGAACTATATTTTTGATAAGCAGTTTGATGGTATTTTTCAAACAAATGAAGAAGCCTTAGCTTCTCCGCAGGGAAGTACCAAAGGCGGTACGCTTCCAGCCTATCAAGCGGCTTCAACTTTGTTCGCAGGTGCCGTTAGAGTTAAAGATATAAATGGCGATGGTTATATTGATATAAACGACAATGTCTTTATCAATGCTGACCCTAAATTCTATGGTTCAATTTCAACTACTTTTTCTTACAAAGGCTTTGAATTATTGGCTGATTTATATACAGTACAAGGTGTGACTAAGTACAACCCATACTTTGGTCAGTTCAATGAGGGGGGCTACAATACGGCTGCTCGTAACGGTATTAAAAGAGATTATTGGACACCTGAAAATCCTTCAAATACTTATCCGAGACCAAACACCAATACAAAAGCGAACAATGTTGAAATAATAGGCATTGCCGATGCTTCTTATATTCGTTTGAGAACTTTGTCGTTAAGCTACAATTTGCCGACTTCGCTATTAACAAAAGCGCGGATTAATAATTTGAGAGTTTATATAACGGCGAATAACCCTATTACGATTACGAAGTATAAATCATACAGCCCAGAAAACAATCCCAATGAGTTCCCCGATACAAAGGGCTTCACTTTTGGTTTGAACGTTGGGCTTTAAATGAGACCCCCTCAGTATTTTTTTATTTGAAAATGAATTTATTTAAATTTTAAAAAAATAATAAAATGAAAAATAATAAATGGTTTACCAAGGTAAGTATTCTGTTTACCATACTTTTATTGATGGTTTCGTCTTGTAAAGACTATTTAAAAGAAAAACCAACTTCGGCTTTTACAGCCGAATTTGTCTATAACACCCCTGAAGGTTTGGAAGCAGGAGTTGTATCGCTATACAATATTCAACGGTCTTTTTGGGAAAACTTGGGTGCTAACGGTTCTGACCCCATCGTCATTGATTCGAAAGACGACCTCACCCTTTCGCGCAATGCCGAAATTGCGAACTATGGTAGAATGTTTCAAGGCACAACACCTGAAAACGCCTATGCGTATGTGACTTACTGGCGTTTGTACTACCGAATAACGGATAGGGCTAATGCCCTCATTGCAGCAGCGGAACAAATAAAAGGCATGGACGAAGCCCGCCGCAAAAAAGTCATTGCCGAAGCTAAGTTTTTTAGAGCAAATTCTGTCTTTGTATTGTTTAGATTATTCAACAATATTTATGTAACAACGACACCGACAACACCTGAAAATGCTTTGAATGTTATTACTGATAAAACACCCGAAGTAGAAATTTATAAATTGATAAATGATGATTTGACTTATTCTATTGCCAATTTAGCTTGGACAACTACCGAATTTGGTAGAATCACACAAGGTGCTGCCAGACACGTCAAAGCGGATGTTGCTTTATGGCAAGGCAATTGGGCAGAAGCTAAATTGCAAGCAGAAGCCGTCATAAATTCGGGTACTCATAGCCTTGTTGCTTCAACAGGGTTGGTTTTTAAAGGCGATTTGAAACATTCAGAAACGCTTTGGGCATTGCAATTCAAGGCTTTGGTGAACGGAACACCGCATAAAATCAATTTCAACTTAATGCCTAACTATGCAGAGTTGATTCCAGGGTCAAAATACAGCATCGAACAAGGCGGTCGTGGTTTCGGTTGGTTGACGATGAACAACTATTTACGCGACCTTTTAGCCGTTGACTCTAATGATACACGCATCAAAGGCAGTTATTATGTCAAAGACTATGTCTATAATGATGCCGCTACGCTACCTGCGGGCAAAGTGCTGGGCGAAAAAATCGTTCACGCCACTTGGAAGGAATTTGCACCTGTTGCTGCCGATAGAAATGCCTTTTTCATTCGCTTAAATGCGGGTTGCAAGAAGTATTTCCCCGATGATGGCATTCCAACGGAAGATTTGCAAACTAAAAATATAATGATGTTCCGTTTGGCTGAAACCTTCCTTTTTGCTGCCGAAGCCAATATGAAACTTGGCAATATCGGTACAGCAACTGATGCTCCGACAGCAGGAACAGCTTTGGGTCAAATCAACGCTGTTAGAAAAAGAGCAGGTACAAAAGCCATCAGTACCATAACTATTCAAGATATTCTCGACGAACAAGCCCGAGAATTGGCTTTTGAAGGCAGACGTTTGTATATGCTTAAAAGATTGGGCAAACTGTACGACTATATCGTTGACCATTCAGGCTATGGCAAAGCGGGCGATTTAACTTTAGAAAATTCAGCAGGACACGCTAACACACCTGCCGACCCTTTTCCTTTTAGAACCGATTCGAGAAGAACAATGAAACCTTATATGATACATTGGGCTATTCCAAAAAGCGAAATAGCTTTGTTGGGCACAAAGTACCCGCAAAACCCTGGTTATTGATTTAACAATCCTTGTTGTTTAGTATATAAAACTTATGTTGTATGGGCTGTTTTGGAAAGTAAATACTTATCTTAACAGCCTGTATTTTTTCAACTTGCTTCGAGTATTAATAATAAAACAAAATGAAAAGAATTATTGTCGTCGGTAGCGCCAATACCGACATGGTCGTCAAAGCCGATAAACTGCCTCTTCCTGGAGAAACCGTCATGGGTGGCACATTTTTTATGAATGCAGGTGGTAAAGGCGCAAATCAAGCCGTTGCTGCTGCAAGACTCGGTGGCGACATAACTTTTGTTGCCAAAGTTGGCAATGATATATTTGGCAAGCAAACCATCATTGGTTTGAAAAAAGAAGGCATTAATACGGCTTATGTGTTCAAAGACAAAAAAGCCCCTTCGGGAACGGCGTTAATTACGGTGAATAATGAAGGAGAAAACTGCATCGTCGTCGCACCAGGAGCGAATGGTCAATTATTGCCAAAAGACATCGAAGCAGTAAGAACCTTAGGAAAAGCGGAAATAATATTGGTTCAATTAGAAATTCCAATGGAAACCATTGCTTTTGTCCTTAATAAAGCAAAAGTAAATGCTCAAAAAGTCATTCTTAATCCCGCCCCTGCGCAGCTTTTAGCAGATGACTTGTTAAATGGATTGTTTTTAATAACACCCAACGAAACCGAAGCCACCTTATTAACAGGGATAAATGTTTTTGATAAAGACACGGCATCAAAAGCCGCTGATTTTTTACAAGGCAAAGGTGTTCAGAATGTCATCATTACTTTGGGAAAACAAGGTGCATATCTTCAAACCCACAACTTAAAAGTTCTCGTACCGACCCCCTCAGTAAAAGCGATAGATACGACGGCTGCGGGAGATACTTTTAGCGGTGCAATAGCCGTCGCCATTGCTGAAGACATGGATTGGGCTAACGCAATTCGATTTGCTTGCCAAGCCGCTTCTATTTCTGTAACTCGTTTGGGCGCACAAGCTTCTGTACCATATAGAAACGAAATTTGATAAACCATACTTTATTCATCTTTAAAAGTACAAACACTATGTTCATCGTAGAAAATTACAGTCTCGCAATCATTCTTTGCGTCGTTACTATGTTCTGCTGGGGTTCTTGGGCAAATACCACCAAACTCACCTCAAAAGATTGGCGTTTTGAACTTTTTTATTGGGATTATGGCGTAGGCATACTGTTCACAACGATTATTTTAGCCTTTACACTGGGCAGCAATGGCAACGAAGGCAGGGCATTTATGGCTGATGTCAGCCAAGCCGACCGTTCGAGCCTTTATTCCGCACTCGCGGGTGGTGTTATTTTCAATTTAGCCAATATCCTTTTAGTAGCGGCAATAGGTATTGCGGGTATGTCCGTAGCTTTTCCAGTAGGTATCGGCATCGCCTTGGTTTTAGGCGTGATTGTTAACTATATCGACAGCCCACAAGGTAATCCGCTTTTGATTTTCGGCGGCGTGGCATTAATTGCTGTTGCCATTATTCTCAATGCCAAAGCCTATCAAAAATTACAGACCAATGCGACCGAAAAAGTGTCGCAAAAAGGCTTAATGCTTTCCGTTGTGAGTGGTTGTTTGATGGGTTTGTTCTATAAATATGTGGCGGGTTCGATGGTTTCAGATTTCAACGCACCTGAAATAGGTAAGCTCACACCTTACACAGCTTTAGTAGTTTTTGCAGTAGGGATAGTGCTTAGTAGCTTCGTTTTCAATACGTTACAAATGAAACGTCCTTTCATGGGTTCGCCAGTTTCCTTTTCCGATTATTTTAAAGGTACAGCTAAAGACCATTTAATTGGCATTTTGGGCGGTGCCATTTGGTGTGTAGGTATGTCATTGAGCATCATTGCATCAGGTAAAGCAGGCCCTGCCGTTTCGTATGGATTAGGGCAAGGTGCAACAGTCGTCGCAGCTTTGTGGGGCATTTATATTTGGAAAGAATTTGACAATGCACCCAAAGGCACAAAACCTTTACTTAATGTCATGCTGTTGCTCTACATCGTGGGTTTGGCGATGATTATTATGTCAAAGTAATGCGGAATACTGAGGGGGCTAATTTTTTAAAAAAAAACTATAAATCAGAGAAAATACATGAAACCAAGGCTTTTAAAAAAACTCATTCAACAACTATTCCTGTTGCCATTTTTGGTAAATATAGTCCATGCGCAAACCGTTTCCTTGCCAAACGAATGGAAATTCAAACAAGGCGATGATGCAACATGGGCAAGCCCAACTTTCGATGATACTGATTGGGGCACGAAACAGACCGGCACAAGCTGGTCTGCCAAAGACACCAAAGGCGATGTCTTTGCTTGGTATCGCATCAAAATCGTCATACCTTCAAGTATGAAAGCGACTGCCGAAAAGGGACACGGCATCAAACTCAATTTGGGCAAAATTGATGACGTTGACTTCACCTATTTCAATGGAAAACTCATCGGACAGATGGGTGCGCTACCCCCTCAGTATGTCACCAAATGGGATGCAGAACGCGTCTATACCATTCCAGAAAAGGATGTGCAATGGGATAAAGAAAACCTAATTGCAGTTAGGGTTTTCATTCCTGATATTGGCGGCATTGGTATGTATTTAGGTCCTTACACCTACGCACCGATTCAGTGGTCAGATTTTCTTTCTGTTCAACAAACCATTACAGAAACGACAAATAATGGATTCAAAACAGACATTAAATTTATAAACAAAAGCGATATTGCTTTCGAAGGAAATATTAAATATTGGATAAAAAATAAAGCTGACAATCAATTGTTTACAGAAACAAAACGGGTAAAAGTACAGCCCACACAAGGGTTTGAAACGACTGTTTCCTTCCCCAATTATCAACCTAGAGGCGAACAGTTTTTTAAAATAGGCTATTCGATTACAGAAAATGAAGGTTCGGCAACCGTCAAAAACGAGCAGTTTTATTTAGCCAACAAGCAGATTGAAATTCCCGTTTTGGATGAACCGAAGGCAGTTATTGAGCATAAAATAAAGGATATATATACCTCCGCACCTTTTCAAAATCAAGTTTTACAAGGTTATATTGGCAAACGCCTAACGCAAAACCTCGAAGAAAGGCTATTGAAAATTGATGAAAATGGCACAATGGGCGGCTATTTACAAAGACCAGGAGACCATCCCTGGTATGGCGAGCACGTCGGCAAATATTTGGAAACGGCTTGTAATGTTTGGAAAAACACGCACGATGTCCGACTCAAAAAGCAAATGGATAGAATGATGTTCGAGTTAATCAATACACAATTATCTGATGGTTATTTGGGTACATACACCCCCCCTCAGTATTGGACAAGCTGGGATGTCTGGTCGCATAAATATAATTTGTACGGTTTACTCGCTTATTATACAACAACAGGCTATAAACCAGCCTTAGAATCCTGCAAAAAAATGGGCGATTTGCTTTGTACAACTTTCGGCAATAAAACAGGACAAAGAGACATAATTTTAGCAGGGGAACATGTTGGTATGGCAGCAACAAGCGTCTTAGACCCCATGATTGAGTTGTACAGATATACAGGTGATAAAAAATACCTCGATTTTTGTTATTATATCCTCCAAGCGTGGGAACAAAAAAATGGACCTAAAATCATCAGTTCTCTATTAGCAACAGGTAAAGTCAGTAAAGTAGCGAATGGCAAAGCATATGAAATGCTGTCTAATTTGGTCGGTTTGATAAAATTATATCGCGTTACGGGTGATAAGAAATTTTTAGACCCTGTTTTATTGGCTTGGCAGGATGTCGTGAGCAATAGATTGTACATCACAGGTACGACAAGTTCTTTTGAGCATTTTCAAGACGACAGCATGTTGCCAGCAACTGTAAAAGACAATATGGGAGAAGGCTGCGTCACGACGACTTGGATACAATTGAACCACAATCTTTTAGCCATCACAGGCGAGTTAAAGTATCTTGAACAAATTGAAAAATCTGTTTACAATCACTTGTTGGGTGCCGAAAATCCCAAAACGGGTTGTGTGAGTTATTACACGCCTTTAATGGGTAAAAAACCTTATACCTGCAACATAACTTGTTGTCAATCAAGTGTTCCACGAGGTATTGCGATGGTGCCTTATTTTACTTTTGGGACTGTAAAAAACGTCCCAACATTGATGCTGTATGAATCTGGAATTTACAAACAAAACTGGGCAACAGCCAACAATAAGAAAATAAACTTATCATTACAAGTTGAAACGCTTTTTCCTGAAAATGGCGATGTGACCATAACGGTCAATACTTCACAAACCGCTTCCTTTGCCATTGCGTTAAGAGTACCTTCATGGAGCAATTCTTTCGTCGTAACTGTGGGCGGTAAAACATACAAAGGCATTGAAAATCAATACCTAACAATAAACCGTCTTTGGAAATCAGGCGATAAAATAAAGGTGTCTTTCAATATGCCAATACTAATAGTCAATGGCGGGAAAAGCTATTCAAATCAAATGGCGTTTCAACGGGGTCCGCAAGTTTTAACTTATGACAATGCGTTAAATCAGGATTTGATTAAAGAAAACAATCAAAAATTACTGCTTGAAAAGCCCGAAGCAACGAGTAACTCAAGTTTATTACCCAGCCAATGGATTGGTAAACAAGCCTATTCTTTTAAAATAATGAGTAAAAATGCACCCAAACAACCATTAATTTTAGTTCCTTTCGCCGATGCAAGCCAAACAGGTGGCGAGATGAAAGTTTGGATGTCTTTAGATATTGACCATAAATAGATTATAGTTTTTAAATAAATAACAATAAGAATGAAAAGAATACTCGTTTTAACAGCGACGCTTTTAGCCGTTTCATGCGGTCAAAAAACCACGCAATCAACCGTTAGCACTGTGGTAAAACCGTTTTCAGTAGAAGGTAAAACGGTTACAGTTTATACAACCGCCGAAAATACCGATTTGAAATTATCAAAAACGGACAACGTCACATTCCATGACCTTGCACAACCTTTAGAAACCCAAGTCTGTGTGTTTGTTGACCCAACAAAAACGTTTCAAACGTTTATGGGTATCGGCGGTGCTTTGACCGATGCGAGTGCTGAGGTCTTTGCTAAACTGTCGAAAGCGAAACAACAAGAGTTTTTGCAAGCCTACTACAACGTGGACAAAGGCATCGGTTATACCCTTGCGCGCACCAATATCCACAGTTGCGATTTCAGCAGCGGCAGTTACACCTATATTACTGAGGGGGATAAAGATTTGAAGTCGTTCAGCATTGACCACGACAAAAAATACCGCATTCCTTTTATAAAACAAGCCATTGCCGCAGCAGGTGGAAAACTGACGATGTACGTCAGCCCGTGGAGTCCACCCGCTTTTATGAAAACAAACGGCGATATACTGAGGGGGGGGAAATTGAAACCTGAATACGCACAATCTTGGGCAAATTACTATGCAAAATTCATAAAAGCCTACGAAAAAGAAGGGATTCCGATATGGGGTCTGACCATTCAAAACGAGCCAATGGCAACCCAAAAGTGGGAATCATGCATTTATTCAGCAGAAGATGAAAGAGACTTTTTAAAGAATAACCTCGGACCCACCTTGAAAAAAGAAGGTTTGGGCGATAAAAAAATCATCGTTTGGGATCATAACCGCGACTTGATTAACCAACGCGCAAATACCATTTTCAATGACCCTGAAGCAGCGAAATACGCTTGGGGATTGGGTTTTCACTGGTACGAAACGTGGACAGGTGGCTTGCCGATGTTTGAAAATGTGGGTAACGTCAAAAAGGCTTTTCCTGATAAAAACCTGATGTTTACTGAGGGGTGTGTTGAAGGTTTTGATGCTAAAAAATATCAATTTTGGGCAAATGGCGAACGTTATGGTCGCTCAATGATTAACGATTTTAACAACGGTACAGTCGGTTGGACGGATTGGAATATACTTTTGGACGAAACTGGTGGACCCAACCATGTTGGCAATTTCTGCTTTGCACCCGTTCATGCCGATAGCAAATCGGGCGCATTGATTTATACGCCGTCATATTACTACATCGGTCATTTCTCTAAATTCATTCGTTTAGGAGCGAAAAAAATTATCAGTTCGGCAAGCCGCAGTGCTTTGTTGACGACATCTTTCATCAATACCGATGGCAAAATAGTGGTTGTTGTTATGAATCAAAGTGATGCAAAAACGACCTATAACCTATGCATCGGTACAAAAGCGGCAGAGATTAATATTCAACCTCATGCCATTCAGACTTTAATTTTGTAGTAAAATGAAAAACATTAAAAAGATTTTAAAAATCCTTGTTGGTTTAATCATCGGTATCGCTTTTGTCGCCTTTATTTTTGGACCAAAATACTTCGACAAAAAATCCAATAAAGTCACTTTTGTAGGGTCTGTTGACAAAACGGCGGCGTTTGATTCGATACCGTTCATCGCTGATTTGCATTGCGATGCCTTGCTGTGGGACAGGAATTTCCTTGAAAACCACGATTATGGGCATGTTGATTTGCCGCGTATGTTGGCTTCCAATATGGCTTTTCAAGTGTTTACCATTGTCAGCAAAGTGCCAAAAGGCATTAACTTTGAACACAATACGGCGGATGCACCCGACCAAGTGGCGATGCTCAATATCTTGCAATTGCAGCCGTTCAACACTTGGTTTTCAATTAAAAACCGTGCGCTCAATCAATGTCAAGCATTGCACAAGTTTGCTGAAAAATCGAATGGACAATTTCGTTTGATAACCAATAAAACGGAATTGCAGCAGTTTGTTGCAGACAGAGAAAAGAATAAAAACATCACTTCCGGAATGCTTGGTATAGAGGGCGCACATTGTTTGGAAAACGATTTGAGCAATTTAGATGTATTTTCAAAGCAAGGTGTGCGATACATCGGGCTGGCGCATTTTTTTGATAATGAATGGGCAGGTTCAGCGCATGGTGAAAACAAAAGCGGTTTGACGGCACGTGGCGAGTTATTGATTCAAAAAATGGACAGTTTGAAGATAGTCATTGACTTGGCTCATGCTTCGCCAAAAACCATTGACGATGTTTTAGCCAAACACACAGGCTCTCTTTTAGTGTCTCACACTGGCGTAAAAGGCGTTTGCAATAATCAACGAAATCTTTCTGATGCCCATTTGCTTGAAATTGGTAAACATGATTGTGTCATTGGTATCGGCTTTTTTGAACCCGCTGATTGCGGAAAAGATGCAACGGCAATTGCCAAAAGTGTCCGCTATGTTGCCGATAAAATAGGCGTGGATAAAGTTGGTCTCGGTTCAGATTGGGATGGTGCTTATGAAATGCACTTTGCAGTTACGGGCTTGCCCCTTATCGTTGTGGCATTGGAAAAAGAAGGTTTCTCAAAAGGGGATATTGAAAAAATTATGGGTGGCAATATTCGGGATTTCTTTTTGCGTAATTTGCCCGATTAAGGGGCTATTGCCCTCATTATTTTTCAAAAAAAAACAAATAACAAGATGAATCATATGGAAAAGTATTTAGACATGACAAAAGAGCAATTCAATGCTTTTATAGCTTTGCCGATTGATAAACCTTTTCAGATGTTGAATTTATTGAAATTCAGAAAAGGTTTAGACGAAAAAGGTTTGACAGGGGAGCAAAACTATAATGAATACTCTCTTGCAGCATTCCAGTTTTTGCAAAAGGCGAAAGCTAAAATATTGTATTATGGCGTAGTTCAATTAACTTTAATTGGTCCTGAATTGGAATGGGATAAAGTGCTGATTATCGAATATCCGTCAAAACATGATTTTTTAAGTATGATTACGGCAGAAGATTATCCAGCAAAATTAAGGAAAGCCGCTTTGGTTGATTCGCGCTTGATTCTGTGTTTGGCATCATAAATACTGTTGAGGAACGAAATGCCGATTCTGTCGGGGAGGGGGTGGTTTTGAATAAAATAAATCAATTATGTTCATGAAAAAGTCTTTTCTATTCGTCCTTGTATCCGTCTTGATAGCGAATTGCTCACCCAAGATGGATATTTCGACAACTCAAAAAAGCGAAATTGCGTATTGGCTTACCAAAAGTGACCAATCTGTTTTGCTACAAAAACAGTCCAATTCGCTTGTTTTTGGTACGGAAACCAATACTTTTCCAACTATTGAGGTGGATGACAAACAAGTATTTCAGACCATAGATGGCTTTGGTTTTGCCTTAACGGGCGGCAGTGCGCAAGTCATCAATCGCATGGAAAAGGGAAAAAAAGCGGCTTTGTTACAGGAGTTATTTTCAACAAATGAGACCGATATCAGTTATTTACGCATCAGCATTGGCGCATCAGATTTGAACGAAACAACTTTTTCTTACGACGATATGCCACAAGGACAAACCGATGTGGATTTGACGTATTTCAGCTTAAATCCAGACAAACAAGACGTGATTCCGCTGTTGAAAGAGATTTTAAGCATCAATCCTAAAATCAAAATATTGGCAACGCCGTGGTCGCCGCCTGTTTGGATGAAGGATACAAACAGTTTCAAAGGCGGTAGTTTACAGCCGAAATACTATTCTGTTTATGCGGGCTATTTTGTGAAATATATTCAGCAAATGCACGCAGAAGGCATTGATATTGAAGCGATTACGCCTCAAAATGAACCGCTCCATCCAGGCAACAACCCAAGCCTTTTGATGTTGGCAGAACAGCAACGCGACTTCATAAAATATTTAGCACCTGCTTTTCAAAAAGCGAATTTGACGACCAAAATCATTGTCTATGACCACAATTGCAACCGCCCCGACTATCCTTTGACGATTCTGAACGACCCCTCAGTAAAACCTTATGTTTGGGGTTCTGCTTTCCATTTGTATGAAGGCGATATCAGTGCTTTGTCGAAAGTACACGACGCACATCCCGACAAACATGTTTACTTTACGGAACAATACACCGCTTCAAATGGCGATTTTGGAGGTGATTTGAATTGGCATTTGCAAAACGTCATCATCGGTTCTATGCGCAATTGGAGTCGCACCGCTTTTGAATGGAATTTAGCAAATGATGTCCATTTTGGCCCTCATACTGAGGGGGGCTGTACGACGTGCAAAGGCGGATTAACAATTGGTAATCAAGCCATTACACGGAATGTGGCTTACTATATTATTGCCCATGCTTCAAAGTTTGTACCGCCAAATTCAGTACGTATTGGCAGCAATATTTCAGGTAAATTACAGAATGTGGCTTTCAAAACACCTGCGGGAAAAACGGTTTTAATCGTTGAAAATGGCAGCAATACTGAGGGGGTGTTTAATATTCGGTACAATGAAAAATGGGTCACTACCTCTTTGCCAGCGGGTGCTGTGGCTACCTATAATTGGTAGCATACTGAGGGGCTTTTAACAAATAAATTTTAAATCAAATCAAGTATAAAATGAACAATAAAGCCTATTCGCTTTTAGCTATTTGTGTGCTATTTTCCTGCTTTTTCGAGTTAAATGCACAATCTTTTCTCAATAACAAAGTCGTTGCACATCGCGGTGCTTGGAAAAACACAGGAGCACCGCAAAACTCCATCGCTTCCCTACAAAACGCGATAAAATTGGGCTGCACAGGCTCTGAATTTGATGTTAGAATGACGCAAGACGAGGTACTTGTCATCAATCACGACCCACATTTTGAAGGTTTGGATATTGAAAAAACCAATTATGCCGACCTTCGAAAAAAGCCTTTGAAAAACGGAGAACCGATTCCAACGCTTAAAAAATACTTGGAAGAAGGCATGAAACAGCATAAAACGCTGTTAATTACGGAAATTAAGCCTTCGCCAACAGGTAAAGAACGCTCCCTGCTTTTAACTCAAAAAGTGGTGGATATGGTGCGCGAAATGAAGGCGCAAGACTGGGTTGTGTATATCAGTTTCGATTACGACATTTTGAAAAAAGTCCATGAATTGGATAAAAACGCCAAAACACAGTATCTGAATGGCGGAAAGTCAGCAGAACAACTGAAAACAGACGGCATCACAGGTGCAGATTACCATTTCAGCGTTTTTCAAAAAAACGAAGCATGGCTGCCCAATGCTCAAAAAATAGGCGTTGCCACCAATGCTTGGACGGTGAATGATACCCTGTTGATGGACTATTTGCTTATCCGGAATATTGATTTTTTGACAACGGATGAACCTGAAAAAGCCTTGAAAAAGGTCGAAATATGGTCAAATAATAAGAGAAAACTCGTTTGGAGCGATGAATTTAACTACACAGGCTTGCCCGATTCGACAAAATGGGGCTACGATGTCGGCGGAAATGGTTGGGGTAACAATGAGTGGCAATATTATACAAAGGCAGATTCCAATAATGCCAGCGTCAAAAATGGCGTTTTGTCCATCATTGCACGCAAAGAAAAGAAGGAAAAAAAGGAATATACTTCAGCTCGTTTGCTCACAAAAGGCAAAGCCGATTGGACTTATGGACGCATTGAAATTCGAGCAAAACTGCCCAAAGGACGCGGTACATGGCCTGCAGGTTGGATGTTGGGCAGTAATATCAAAGAAGCAGGCTGGCCCCTGTGTGGTGAAATTGATATTATGGAACATGTGGGTTATGACCCCGATACGATTGTGGGCTCGGTTCATACCAAAGCTTATAATCATGTGAAAGGTACACAAAAGACAGCAAGGCTTTTTATTTCAAATCCTTATACCGAATTTCACACCTATTCTATTGACTGGACATCTGAAAAAATGGACTTCCTTTTAGACGATAAGGTGTATTTGAGCATAAAAAACGAGCATAAAACAAGTGCAGAGTGGCCTTTTGATTTGCCGCAATATCTGCTGTTCAATCTGGCTGTGGGTGGCAACTGGGGTGGCAAAATGGGTGTGGATGATACCATTTTTCCTGTGACGATGGAAGTGGATTATGTGCGGGTGTTTCAGTAATGAAGTCCCCCTCAGTATAAAGCCTGTTTTTACTACAACAAAGCCGCTCGAAGTTTTTGGAACTTCGGGCGGCTTTGTCTTTTTAGAATAAAAACAAGATAAAAACAGCCTTTTTTGTTTTTTAAATTAGTTTTGCATGAAACAATGTCTATAAAAATCAATAATAATTCCCAAAAAGGGAATTATTGTAATTAACTTTGTCACACTATGAGAATTTTTTCAAAAAGTACATTGAGAAATTTTTGGCTGGCATACCCTGATGCACGACCATCTTTAGAGTTTTGGTACGATGTTATCGAAAATGAGTCTTTCCAAAATCCGAATGAGGTGATTAATCATTTTAAAAATGCAGACACCGTCGGAAATGGGCGTATTGTATTCAATATTACAAGGAATAAATACAGACTTATTGTGAAATTTGAGTATGACCGACAGTTCGCTTTTGTGCGATTCATAGGGACGCACAAAGAATATGATAAAATTCAAAGCATTGAAAATATATAAAACTAAGCAAAAATGAACTTAACAGACATCGTTATTAAGCCTATTACGAATCAAACAGAGTTTGAAGAAGCAGGCATTCTCATTGATGCTTTGATTGACGCAGATTTGATTGAAGACCCTATCGAGCGCAAAAAAGCATTAGATATATTGGAAGCCATCGGTATTTTAGCTTCAGAATATGAGAAAAAACATTTCCCTATACCCAAGCCTGACCCAATTGAAGCCATAAAAGAACGGATGGAACAATTAAACTTAACTCAAAAAGACGTGGCACCTTATTTTGGTGGCGAAAACCGTGTTTCAGAAGTCTTGAATGGCAAAAGAAGCTTGTCAATCAAAATGATAAAAAGCTTAAGTGTGCATCTCAAAATTTCGCCTGAAACTTTGTTGGGATTGGGGCGAGTTGTTTGAGTACCCCCTCAGTATAATGCCTGTTTTTGCAATAACAAAGCCGTTGTAAGTGGGAATAAGGCGATTGTAATTTGATTAGTTAAGAGATAATTTGGTTAATAATGTTTGACAAATAATTACTACTTGTAAATTCTTGCGGGTCAACTCGTTGCCAAAAATCATTCTTCCGAAACCATGTCATTTGCCGTTTGGCATAGTTACGGGTGTGTTGTTTTATTTTATCAACGGCTTCATCAAGCGTCATTTCACCATCAAAATGGGCAAAAAGCTCGGTATAACCGACTGTCTGTAAAGCATTTAAGTCTTTGAAAGGATGTAAACTTTTAGCTTCTTCGAGCAACCCTTCTGCCATCATCAAGTCAACGCGGCGATTGATGCGGTCATAGAGGACTTCGCGGGGCAAATCAAGGGCTATATATATAGGTGTAAAATTGCGCTCAACTTTGTTGCCTGACCGAAAACTTGAAAACGGTTGACCGCTGGCTTTCCAAACCGACAAGGCACGTATGAGACGTATAGGGTTATGAATATCCACCTGTATAAAATACTCATAATCAACTTCTTGTAATAGTTTTTGCAACGGTTCAATGCCTTGATTTTTAAAAATCGCTTCAAATTCATCTCTAATACTGAGGGGTACATCGGGGAACTCATCAAGCCCTTCGCAGACCGCCCGAATGTACAAACCTGTGCCGCCGACCATGATAGCCGTGTCGTGGGTTTCAAAAATCGTTTCCAAAACGGCAAGGGCATCGCGCTCAAAATCGCCTACCGAATAAGCATCGTGAATCGAAAGATTACCGATAAAATGATGCTTGGCTTTCGCTAAATCACTAAGTTGTGGCTTCGCTGTGCCAATGGACATTTCTTTGTAGAACTGGCGAGAATCGGCAGACAGAATTTCCGTGCCGAAGTGTTGAGCGAGCTGAATCGCGCAGTCCGTTTTGCCGCTTGCCGTCGGACCGCCAATAATGATGAGTTTCTTTTTGACTGACATAAGGTGCGAAATTAGGAAACTTTTTAATTTTGCATCAAACGCAATTCAAAAATGACAAAAATGAAAGGATTTGACCTAAATAGTAGGCAAAAAAGACAAACAGATAATAGAAACCAGCTATGAAACTATACCATATCGTGCGCCCTGTCGTGACATTGGCGTATAAAATTTATTTTAAAAAAATATATTTCACGGGTTCAGAGAACATACCACAAGGGAAACCTGTGATTTTTTCTGTCAATCATCCGACTGGTTTTTTTGAACCGACACTCCTGGCTTGTGTCTTTTGGGAATGTGATTTTTATTTTATTACAAGGGGTGATATGTTTAAAAAGCCCTTTTATCGCTACATTCTGGAAAATTTATTGATGATTCCGATTTATCGTTTCCGTGATGGTTTTGAAAATTTGAGGCAAAATGCCGCTATTATGGACAAAATCCGTGATATGTTGAGTGACAACAAAGCCATCATGATTTTCAGCGAAGGCACAACGATAACGGCAAAACGTTTGCACCCGCTTCAAAAAGGTTTAGGGCGCATGGCTTTCAGCAATTATCAAAAATATGGCGACCTCGATTTGCAAATTGTGCCAATAGGTTTGACTTACAGCGACCCGCATACGCCACGTGGCGAAGTGATGATAAAAGTTGGGCAGCCGATACCCCTCAGTAATTATTACGAAATCCATGCTCAAAACGCTTCAAAAGCGATTAATAAATTGACCACAGATGTGGAAGCGGCGATGAAACCATGTCTTGTACACATTGCCAAAAAAGAAGATGACGATATAGCTGAAAAACTGCTTTTGTTGTATCGCAATTCATTTCCACAACCCGCTTTTCCGCTTATGGCACGTTCGACTCGTAGGCTTTTGGCGCAACAAGAAATGATAAATAACCTGAACGAAATGACTGATAGTCAACATCTTATGTTGACAGAAAAAGCAAATGCTTATTTTTCAAAATTAGAATCAAAAGGTTTAAAAGATGTGGCTGTGGCGCAACCTTATCATGCCCGATTTAAAAACACATTGGCACTCATCATTGGCTTTATACCATTTTTAATTGGCTGGTATGGACATTATTTGCCGAATTGGTACAGTCGAAAAATACGTGATGAACGTGTTCCTTATTTAGAATTTAAAGGTCCTATTATGGCAGGAGTCGCTTTAGGCGCAACTTTGGCTCAGTACATTGTTTTGTTCATTGCGGGACTGATTGTCGGCAGTTGGGCGTTTTGGTTATTTATAATAATTTTACCATTTTTGGGCTATTACTCATTGGTTTACAATGAGTTATGGCACAACTATCGGGCTTGCGCTCGATTGAATAAAGTCGCTCAAAGTGCTGGTGGTGACACTTATATTTCCTCTTTGCGAGATGAACGAGAAGACGTTTTAGGCATGGTGCGAATTATGCCCAAAATGTTCAATCAAAAATAATCGTCTTATTCCCACTCACAAAAACACGGTCGTCAAACACCAGTTTCAGAGCCTTTGCCAAGGTAATTTTCTCAACATCACGTCCCATTTGCGCCATTTCTTGCGGTGAATGTGAATGGTCTGTCGGCATTACTTGCTGCATAATAATGGGTCCTTCGTCGAGGTTGTCGTTGACAAAATGTGCCGTTGCGCCTATGATTTTCACCCCGCGTGACCACGCCTGACGATAAGGGTTTGCGCCAATAAAAGCAGGCAAAAAGGAGTGATGTATATTGATAATCCGATTGTTATAATGTTCAACAAAAGTAGATGTGAGGACACGCATGTATTTTGCTAAGATGAGATAATCGGGTTTTAGCTCATTTATTTTTGCTAATACTTCCGTCTCATGTTCTTCTCTCGTTTTTTCTTCGTGAGAAATATGAAAAAACGGCAACCCAAATTGCTCAACGAACCCCCTCAGTATATCGTGGTTACCAATCACTGCCAAAATCTCAGCGTTTAATTCGCCAAATTGATGACGAATCAGCAACTCACCAAGCGCGTGATGTTCTTTTGTAACCAACAAAACAACTCGTTTTTTGCGTTGCTCTGCAATCTGAACATGAGCATCGGCGGGTAAAATACCCGTCAAACCGTTGCGAATGCGGTCAGCATCCATCGCACCGTCAATTTCAGTCCGCATAAAAAAGCGACCTGTTTTGGTTTCCACAAATTCATGGTTGCTGATGAGATTCAAGTCGTTGTGGTACAAAACGCCCGAAACTTTATGCACCAAACCTTTGGCATCGGAGCAATCTATTAATATGGTATGTGTCATTTTTTATATTGTTCTATTTCTATATTTTTGTAGAATCTTTATCATTAAATTCGTGCCATTCGTGAAATTAGTGTCAAAACACCTCGCTATGGACAAATATTGGCGGCGAAATTAAACCTTGTTTTCTAAATAGAGTCAAAAAATTAAAATCAGTAAAAACGTGAAGGAACAATTTTCAGACGAATACATTATGGAACTGCTGTCAAATGATGCGACCCATGAGCGTGGGTTTCGCCTATTGATGCAGATGTTTCAAGAGCCATTGTACCGACACGTGCGCCGAATGGTTTTTGACCATGACGATGCAAATGACATAATTCAGAACACTTTTATCAAGGTTTTTAGAAATATTGAGCGTTTTGAAGGCAAATCGAAGCTGTTTACTTGGCTTTATCGCATAGCGACAAACGAAGCGATAACGTTTATAAACAGCCGAAATCGGAAAGAAACGGATACGATTGATGACCCTGATAATGCTAAAGTTGCGAATCAATTGAAGGCAGATACTTTTTTTGATGGCGATTATATTCAATTGAAATTGCAGCAAGCGATTGCGGCATTGCCTGATAAACAACGGGCAGTTTTCAACCTTCGGTATTATGAAGAAATGCCTTATGAAGAAATGTCCCTCGTTTTAGAAACGTCGGTGGGTGCACTAAAAGCCTCTTATCACCACGCCGCAAAAAAAGTTGAAGCGTTTTTTAAAGGAATAGAAATAGATTAAAATATTCAGAAAATATGAAAAGAGAATTTGAAAAAGAACTGCAAAACCTATCCCCTTTCCTTGCTGATTTGAAAAAACAGCAGAAAGACGAGCCGTTTAAAACACCCCGTCTGTACTTCGATAACCTAACAGATTCAGTTATTGAAAAAGCAAAAGGCGAAACACAAACGGCAAAAACACCCCCTCAGTATAACAGCCGCCCAAGCCTATCGAGTCGCATAAATGATTGGTTGTCAACGGCTTTTCAACCTAAATGGGCTTTGTCTACCTTAGCTTTGGCATTAGTCATGGTAGTGGGATGGTATGCTGTTCAGCAACAAAAAACAGCACCGTTGGCAGTAGAGCAGCCTGCCATAGTGATACATGAGACTCCGCAAAGTGATATAAAAAACAATGTTGCGGATGCCCAAGAAAAAGAAGCTGTCACCGCTTTTGAAGGACCTAAAACGGCTGAGAAAGATGTAAAATCTTTTAACGATGAAGTGACAAAAACGACCCCCTCAGTACCAAAGCTTGAAAAGGCGTTGACGCATCCACAATCTGGTTTGACAGAAGCCGAAATTGAACAATATCTGTTAGAAAATTTGGATGAACGTGATATTTACGCCTTAGGAAATATATAATTATTGGTTTAAAATTTAAAAAATCAGAACATGAAAAAGATATTTTTAGCCTTTACTTGCCTCATTATGGCAGCTAATTTAATGGCACAACAACCCATGCAAAACCGCATGAAAGAACGTGTTGAAGCGCAGCGCATCGGGTTTATCACTCAGCGCGTCAACTTAACACCAGAAGAATCGCAGCAGTTTTGGCCCATTTACAATCAATACACGGATAAAATGCAGCAAATCCGCAGTTCTACTAAAATGGAAAAAACGTTTGATGATATGAGCGATGCCGATATTGAAAAAATGATAATGTCTCATATGGACAAAGAATCGCGGATTTTGGATTTGCGTAAAGAATACTATCAAAAATTCAAGAAAGTTATTTCTGTCAAAAAGATTGCTAAATTGTATAAAGCAGAGCAAGATTTTAAAGGTGAAATGCTGAAACAATTACAAGAGATGAGGCAAATGAAGAAAAATATGCGGGAAGATAAAAATTAATGGATAATGGATAATGGATAATGGATAATGGATAATGGATAATGGATAATGGATAATGGATAATTATGTTTATTATTTATTAATTTGAAATTTATTAATTTATTTGTATAAATATTTTTAAAAAAGAATAGAATCATGTTTAATAAACATGATTCTATTCTTTTTAAGCGCTAATCTATATTAAAACAGTGTTTTTTAAAGCAGTTTTAGGTTCATTCTGTAATGAGATGATATTAATTAAATATTCTGAAAAGCGTTTAATTTAGTTTGTTTTAATAGTTTTTTTTTTGTCATTCTGAACAAAATGACAAAAAAACAAAAAATATTACAACAACTACTCTAA
>JANLQI010000506.1:0-9869 GCA_031367705.1 Saprospiraceae bacterium
CTATATCCGTTCGACTTGCATGTATTAAGCCTGCCGCTAGCGTTCATCCTGAGCCAGGATCAAACTCTCCATTGTATATCTTTATAAAGTCCCGAAAGACTTAAATATTGCAAGATGATTTGATTCTGTCATTTCTGCAAAAGAAACAACTAATTTCTCTCAGTTAAACTCCTTAATCTCTTTCGCACTTCCTAAAAAGTGCTTCTATTCTGTCCCTAATTGTCAATGAACTCTTTTGAAACTTTTATTGAGTACTAATCGCTACTTTTCGTTCACTTTCATACTCTTTAATCGTTTTTTATCTTTAAAACTACTCGTTAGTAGTTTTCGTTTCTTAATGGGCTGCAAAGATACAAGCGTTTTTTAAATTCAAAAACTTTCGATTAAAAACTTTTATTTTTTTTCAAACTGTTTTGAAGTTGCTCGTTTTTGCTTCATTTTTAACTGCCTTCCTTCGAAAGCGATGCAAAGATAGAACGTCATTTCCACCTGTGCAAGCATTTTCTAAAACTTTTTCAGAAAGTAATTTTTTTTAAAAAAGAATAACCAAATTTAATTTCGATAAGACACCCATTCCTTCTCGAATAGTTTAAGTTAAACTTAGCGTTGAGAGAACAGTATTGCCCCATTCAAGCACTTCACTCAATCAAAGTTTTTTTCACTATTTTTAGAAATCAGGAACATTGGGAATCCTTATGATTCTAAACGGTTTCTAATCACTGACGCATGGCTTCAACTTCATTAATTGTCTTAGGCAATGCTTTTCCTAATAAACGAGACCCCTCAGTAGTAATCACAAAATCTTCTTCTATTCTGATACCACTGAAATCACGATAGGTTTCCAAAACATCATAATTAATAAAGTCCGCACACTTCCCTTCTGCTTTCCATTGGTCTATCAAAGTCGGTATTATATACACGCCTGGCTCGACAGTCAATACAAAATCTGTCTCCAATGCTCGCCCAAGCCGCAACGACTTCATCCCAAACTGTCTGCTCTTCATTAAGGTGTCCGTATAGCCGACGTATTGTTCGCCCAAGTCTTCCATATCATGAACATCTAAACCCATCATGTGTCCCAAACCACATTGGAAGAACATAGCATGTGCGCCTGCGGCAACCGCTTCCACTGCATCACCCCGCATGAGATTGACTGATTTTAAACCTTCAACTAATGTCTCACACGCCTTAATATATATGTCTCTATAAAGTACGCCTGGTTTTAGGAGACTAACTGCCGTTTGGTGGGTGTGTAAAACGATTTCATAAATCTCTTTTTGCTTCGTCGTAAACTTTTTGCCAACGGGAAAAGTACACGTCATGTCACCAGCATAGTGCATATCATTTTCTGCACCCGCATCACACAATATCATTTGTCCTTCACGTATCGTATTACCATGGTAATGATTGTGCAAAGTCTCGCCATTTACCGTCAATATAATTGGGAAAGCCAAATTCCCCCCCTCAGTATAAGCCGCTTCTTGCACCTTCGCCACGACTTCAAACTCTTTCATACCCGGTCTGGCGTATTGCATTGCTGCTAAGTGCATATTTGTCGTCGTCAAAACAGCCTTATCTATTTCAGCAATTTCACGCTCTTCTTTATAGGCTCTTTGATTGATGATGGCTTTTATTAAGGAAATGGACACTTGTGCCGAAAGTTGTTGCACTGGCACGCCCAACCATTGACCCAACTTAATCGCATTATCCCCTCGATAAGGTGGAATAAAATGAACGACCCGCTTCAAGGACAAGGCATTTTTGATAAAACCCTCAATAGTTGAATAAGACTGCGTCTTTTCAACACCCACTCGTTGCGCCATTTCATTGATAGATGGCAAAAGTCCCGTCCAAACAATATCATCAATGGTCAGTTCAGTACCAAAAATGATTTCATGACCGCTTTCAGTATCAATGATAGCAGCTAAACCAGCGACATCTAAACCGAAGTAATACAGAAAGGTACTATCCTGACGAAAGGCATAAGTATTGTCTCGATAATTCATCGGACTTTCGTCATTGCCCATCAGCAAAATGATACCAGAGCCGACTGTTTTTTTTAAGACGTTTCTACGGTGTGTATAAACGGATTTGTCAAATGTTCTGAAATGCATGATTTTAGATTTTAGTTTCCCATTGTCCATAAAGAACAGGTGAGAGAATTTGTCCTACATATATATATGTGTCAAAAAATCAAAAATAGACGTTTTTGCTTTTAGTAAAAAAATACCCCTCAGTATTCTTGTGATACTGAGGGGTGTTTTTCTGACCATTACAAAGTTGGGTATTAGGAATATTACTCCAAATCTTCTGTCTCTTTCAACTTTCGCTTAATCTCAGCCACTGTGCATGAGAATTTTTTCGCTAAATCTTTAAACGGTAGTTGCTGACGGTAGAAATAATCCAATTCTATTTCTTCTATTTCTGACCAAGTTTTGTTTTTCATAATTTTCATTTTAAACGGCAAAAATGACTTTGCTATAAATTTTTGATAAAGGAAAGTTGTTGCTCAAAACACGAATCTTTTGTGTCATATCTGTAACATCTGCATTGAGCCACTCATTCGGACGTTTTGTTCGACTATAAATGGAAATATGCGGCTTGTCTTGTTCAATAAAAATGATGTTTTGCAAACTTGGAATCAATTTATAGGCTTCTAACTTAGTTGTCAAATCAAAGTTTTTAGTTGTACTTGAATGTACTTCAACAATAACAACGGGGTTCTTTGTTGCCGTTTTCACCCGCCCATAGCGGTGCAATTGTGTTTCGCCAAGTATGACATGAACATCGGGTTCAAAAATATCATTCACTGCTTCTGCATAGACAGGGCGATTACTCCCCAATATTTTGGCATCTTCAAAAGCGTTGCCCAATAAACGTATCATATTGGCAACGATTAATTCGTGGTTTTCAGTGCAATAACTCATAGTACCGACAATTTGGTTTTGAACATAGTTTAAGGTAAACTCTCGATAATCAGAAAGCCTATCAAAATCTGCCAGCGTCGCAGGGAAAGCAATGAAATCCTTTTTTTCTAATTCAGCGCGAAGCCAGTCGGCAGTTATGGGTGCAAAAGCGACATTTGTCATTTTTAATTGTTTTGGACAAATTTAGATGTTTTAATTCGAATTTTCAAAAATTAAAGGCAAGTTGGTGTTGCTTCAAAACTGTAAATGTTTGCCACTTATTGGTTTAATCATTTACAAATTCCAAAATATCCCCAGGCTGGCAGTCCAAAACTTTACAAATCATTTCCAAGGTACTGAATCTGATGGCTTTTGCTTTACCCGTCTTAAGAATCGAGAGATTGGCGGGTGTAATGTCCACTCTCTCAGACAATTCATTGAGCGACATTTTACGCTTTGCCATCATTACGTCTAAGTTTACAATTATTGCCATGATTTTATACGGTTAATTCGGTTTCTTCCTTCAGCTGTTGTCCATATCGGAATATTTCTGAAATGCCTAAAAGTATCAAGGTCGCATATAAGTAATAAACCCAAGTACCCGTTTCACTTCTTACCACAAGTGCAGAAGGGTACTTTTGAAAACCAACATAAGAGCTTTGAGTGCTGGCATAAAGAATAAAAATTCTATTTGAGACATAGTCAAAAAGTGGAATAAACATAATCGGAAATGCAGCCAAACGCAAGCGGCTGACCCCCTCAGTAGTAAAGCCTTTAAAATCCTTTTTTATGGTTTCAATATTAGAATGGCCAGAGCGTTTTGCACGCTCGTTTTGAAATCCAAACTTGCTGGTATCAGACATCGCTTTTGAGAGTTGCCAAAAAACAAAGCCTATGATTATATATTTCGATAAATCAAAAACTAAAAAACCAACAGTATATACATTGAGCCATTCTTGAAAAGAAGCAAAAGTGAAAGTTAAATTCAATATTCTATAGCTACCCTCAACGCTATCTGCAAATTGAAAGCGTTTATTCCAAGTTTCAGGGTATTGAAAAAACCAGTGATTTATTTCTCCCTGCCATGACCATTTGGCATTCCATGTACGGAAAGTCATGAAAAAATGGATAAAATACAAACCAATTTGAAGTATCATTAAAGCCTTAAAAAGCCCTGAAATTCTATCAGGTGTTTGTTTTCCAATAAAAACCTCTAACCATTTCATACCGTTTACATTTTAAGTTCAATCAAATTATCGTTATTTAACAGAACAAATGTAAAGTATTTTTTTTTGTTTATCAAATACTATTTATTGTTTTTCAATAAATAATTATTTTAAATCAATATTTTATAAATTTTGAATTTTAAATCAATATAACAATACATCTAATTCTTCTTTTTATCTTCATACGAACTCTTCACCCGTTCGACAGATTCCCATTTCACACCCAAAAGTTCTTCGAGTCCAATACGCCGAAGTTTTATCTCTGCCTCTCCCCTCACTTTATTTTCGAGGGCATCGTAATAGGCTTTGTTTGCGGTGTTGTAATCTTCAAATTGAACTTTATTGACGCTGAAAAGGCTTTGAATTTGATTTTTATTCGATTCAGCAGCATCAAGTGCTTGTATGCGAACTTTGAAAATATCGAAAGAAGACAAATATTCTTGATAACGTTTCAAAACTTCTCCTTTCAGTTTTTGTTTTTTGAAATTCAGGTCTGATTCACTTATTTTTTTGCGGTTTTCAGAAAATTTAACTTTATTTTTTCGAGTAATTAAATCGCCAAAATTTACACCTATCCCAATATTCCATAATGGGTAAGTGGCAATAACAGGGCCTCTTGCTGTATCAACTCTGTTAAAATAAGGAAAACTGACATTATTCACGTTCAAACCTGCTTGTAAATTCTTTGTCCAATCTTTCTTTGCTAAAGTAATCTCTTGCCCACGTGCATCAATTTCATACCTCGAACCTTCCAATTCAAAACTGTTTTGCCAAGCCAATTGCACAAGATAATCCTCAAAGGTCAAAGGACGAAAATCGTCAAATGAAGCAGGAGAACTATTAATTCGATTTTTTGAAATATCAATAGGTTGGGCATTAGCGTGAAAAGCTATATTAAAAAGTGCCAATATGATTAATTTCCTCACAGTCAAATTGTGTTTTTATTATAAAAAGTTTAAACAGTATGTCTTGTTTAATCAAAAACAGTACCAATGAAGCCTTAAAAAGCTATCGCAAAAACATAAATTAGTATCCCATATTTAAAATAAAAATGTCATTTAACAATTGGATATCAAGATGTTATGTGTAAAATGCTCATTGTCCAAAACTCAATACATAACATCTTAACACTTAACATCTTAATATCCAAATACTTATCGTTTAAATTGCAAACGCTCTCCTACTCTATCGTCAAAAAATTGCCCATTTTGATAAGCCAAATGACCACTCACAATAGTTGCTTCTACAGCCCCCCTCAGTATTTTACCTTCAAGCGGCGACCAACCACATTTGTAATGAATGTTTTTAGATGTCACTTTCCAGCGTTTCTCAATATCAACAATGGCTATATCTGCCCAGTTACCTTCATCAAGAAACCCACGACGGTCAATTTGAAAACATTCGGCAGGTGCATGGCACATCTTTTCAACAATCTTTTCAAGCGAGATTTTACCTTGAAAATAAAAACTCAACATCAAATTCAAGGAATGTTGAACAAGCGGTAAACCTGATGGCGCATCAAAATACGGTTTCGATTTTTCCTCCCAAGTATGCGGTGCATGGTCAGTTGCTATAATATCAAAATGGTCATCGAGCAAAGCAGCCATTAACGCTTTTTGGTCAGCTTTAGATTTAATAGCAGGATTGCATTTAATCAAATTACCAAGCGTAGCATATTGACTTTCATTAAAATACAAATGATGCACACAAACTTCGGCAGTAATGCGTTTTTTACTGAGGGGGGTCTTATTGTCAAAAAGAGCGACTTCATCTGCCGTTGAAATGTGCAAAATATGCAAACGTGTATTGTGTTTTTTAGCCAATTCTACTGCAAAATGGGATGACAAATAACATGCCTCATGGTTGCGTATAATGGGATGAAACGCAGCCGTTGCTTCCATGCCCCGTTCAGAAAGCATTTGTTTTACTTCTGCTGTATTGCGGCGAACTGTCGCTTCGTCTTCGCAATGTGTGGCAATCAACATGGGGCATTTTGAGAACAAATTTTCTAAGGTCGTCGGATTGTCAACAAGCATATTTCCCGTCGAACTGCCCATAAATGCCTTGATACCGCAGACGGTTTGAGCATTTGTTTTCAAAACCTCTTCCAAATTGTCATTGGTTGCCCCCATAAAAAAGGAGTAGTTCGCAAGTGAATTTTGTGCGCCAATGTCGTATTTTTCTTGCAACAGTACCTGAGTTACTGAGGGGGGATTGACATTTGGCATTTCCATGAAGGACGTTGTACCACCAGCAACAGCCGCCCGCGCTTCTGTTTTGATGTTCGCTTTATGCGTCAAACCAGGTTCACGAAAATGAACTTGGTCATCAATAATACCTGGAATGACATGTTTATTTGTCGCATCAATTTCAATATCAACGTGTGCATCTATTTGATTATCAATGCGTTCGATAAAACCATTGCGAATTAAGATATCTTGGACTTTAATTTGTCCTCTATTGACAACCTGTCCGTTTTTGATGAGTATGGATTTCATAAGGGAATGGTGAATGGTGAATGGTGAATGGTGAATTTTTAGGCATTGATTTACAATGCTTTATAATTCATCATTTCCTAAGTTATTTTTGTAAGGCTAAAATTACGATTCTTTATAAATTCAAAGGTTTTTTTTAGAAATGACTTTACAAAACAATTAGCCTAATAAACAGCAAAAGCCGTCCCGAACAAGTCGAAACGGCTTTTTTATGCAATATACTGAGGGGGTATATTCTATCAAAAATGACGTGGGCGACGTAAATTTTCGCCTACATTGAAATCACTTCTTGTATCAAATCCTTGCGTTTCGTCGGCAGGGTTTTGCTTAGAAAAAATGGTCATATGCACCAAAGTTTCTTCGTAAACCAAAGCGGCTGCACCTAATTGAGGCGCATCGTAGCGAATATCAGAACCTAAACCGATGGGTTGAACAATGGATTCCGTGCTTTTTGACAAATCTCGCAACGCTTTCCACGCATCAATAGCGAGGTTTTCATTCGATTCTATATCCTTAACGGGCAAAGACAAACAATCAGCGGCAAAACTTTTGACCAATTTATCATGCAAATCAGCATAACTTGTTGCATTTGACACATAGTCAGCAGCCCACGGTTTACCATTCACAAGTGCAATGATACCTTTTTGATTGTCAAGAATTGGAAACGCTTTCAAATATTCGCTCAAGTCGTCAGAACGTTGAGAGTAAGAATCACTCATAGCAGAAGAATCTGAAAATGTCCTGTTTTTAGCGTGTAGCGAAGCCACATCGCTCCAAATCTGACCTTGTTCTGCGTCATATCTATCTGAACTCATTTTATTGAGTGCAACACGAGCAGATTTCGAAGCACGTGCAGAAGCAAACATCATATTGCCAGATGATTCAAACGCGCGGCTGTTGTAATGCCAACGTCCAGACTCTGTACAACTAACTGGTATGAGTGTTTCGCTTTCTGCGGCAAGCAAAATAGACGTATTGACGATGCGGTTTTGTTTTGCGCCAATGAGTTCTTCGCCGTCTATCAACAAAATCGGTTTGTCCGCTTTGTTGGTGACTTTGAGCTCTGGGACGCTGCCGCCTTCGCTGACTTCTGTGACAAAAGCCAGACCTTTTTCCAATGCAGATTTTAGGCTCAAATAGTCGAGCCGAGAAGGTGCTTCATCAAAAAGCGGGATAATTGCGAGATTTTTGAAAACTTGTGGCGTGCCGAGACGCAATGATTCGAGTTTAGACTGGACGGTGAGATTCATATGCTATGCTTTTTAATCGGTGATAAAATACTTTACATTTGGCAGAAACCTCTGTTAAGAGAAAATAGTTCCACCAAAAAAACAATATACCGATTAATAGCTATGTGAAGGTTGGGCAAAAAAAAACAGGGCGGCAACTCGAAGAACGAGTGACACCCTGTATAACCCCAAAAAACCAAATGAAAACAATCTACATATAAATCCCCTAATGGGAAATTTAAATTTCTTTTTTATATCTTTATAAACGTTACAATCATAAGTTAGGTTGCAATCCAATTGTCATTTAGACGTAATTTTTTTTTAACTTAACATACTTTGAAAGAAAAGATTGCAATCGTATTTTTTTGTAATTCTGATTATTAAGACGCTTGCGGGAAGGAATAGTCACAAATTTAAACAAAATAATTTTCAATTGTATTTATATTACTTAAGGAAAGCAAATAATTTTGAAAATCATTTTTTGAATTCATGTTTATTCTTAACGGCACAAAGATACGTGACATTTTTAAATTCACCCTATTTTTTCAAAAAAAAAGTAAAGATTTATTAAGATAAAATTAACAGTGATAATCATTTTCGATGTTTTTCCTTGAATAGTGCTCAATTTTGCCATAATTTGAAAAGTTAAGCTAATTTTAGCCCTCAATTTAAAATCAAAAAATATGAGTATTGACGAAATTTATAAAATTTTCAAGGCACATCCTATTGTAACCACCGACAGCCGGAGCATTACTGAGGGGTGTCTTTTTTTTGCATTAAAAGGTGAAACGTTCGATGGGAATCTATTCGCACAAAAGGCACTTGAAGACGGTGCCGCTTTTGCCATCATTGACAATCCTGATTTCAAACAAAACGATCGTTTTATTCTTGTTGAAAACGTATTGAAAACGCTGCAAAACTTAGCAACCTTTCATCGTCGTCAATTTGACATTCCTTTTATTGCGATTGCAGGGTCAAATGGCAAAACAACGACAAAAGAACTTGTGGCGGCAGTCATGAATAGTCAATACAACACGCATTTTACGAAGGGAAATTTCAATAACCATATAGGTGTGCCGCTTACTTTGTTAAAATTGACAGATGACCATGAAGCGGCTATCATCGAAATCGGTGCCAATCACCAAGAAGAAACCCATGATTTATGTGTCATTTTAGAACCTACACACGGCGTTGTGACCAATATGGGCAAAGACCATTTGGAAGGGTTTGGCGGAATTGAAGGTGTTAAAAAAGGAAATTCTGAAATTTATCGTTGGTTGGCAAATAATCGAGGGACGGTTTTTGTCAATGAAGATGAACCTTTTTTGCAAGAATGGCTACCAAAAGAAGGTTTGCATAAAATTTATTATAGAAAAGCCCAAAAGCTTTCTATGCAAGAACCTGGCTATCAAGCTCGTTTGGAGACAGCAGCCCCCTTACTAAAGGTTAGTTTTCTGGATGAAAAAGGGGACATTTTGCACGCTGATACACATATAGTAGGTGACTATAATTTCGCAAATGTGATGACGGCTATTGCCATTGGCAAATATTTCAAAGTGCCTGGACGAAAAATCAGCAAAGCCGTCAGTGAATATGTGCCAAGTATGAACCGTTCGCAACTCGTTAAACATGGTGAAGCAACGGTCATTTTAGATGCCTATAATGCGAACCCTTCCAGCTTATCTTTGGCTTTGAAAAGTCTCGCACAAATGCCTCAAAAGAAAAAAATTGCGATTATGGGAGATATGTTTGAATTAGGTGAAGAGAGCGACACAGAACATAAAGCCGTTTACGACTTAGCTAAGTCTTTGAATTTCAATACTTTAATCACCGTTGGTCACGCTTTTGCTAAAATAGCCAATCCTACTGAGGGGGGTGTTTTTGAATCAAATAAAGAAGCAAAGGAATGGTTTGAAAAACAAGATTTTGACGCTGATACGTGTATTTTAATTAAAGGCTCACGAGGAATGAAATTGGAAGTATTACTATCTAAGTGAAAAGTGAAAAGTGAAA
>JANLQI010000018.1:0-8497 GCA_031367705.1 Saprospiraceae bacterium
GTATAGTAAACAGAAATAGAATAGGGGTTATATTTTTTTTGCAAAAAAATATAACCCCTATTCTATTTCTGTTTACTATACCTATTCCACAACCACCTTTTGAGTCGAAAAAGCGGAGCCTACTTGAATCTTAAAAAGATAAATACCTTTTGTTAAAGTACTGATATTCAATACCTTACCCCCCTCAGTAAAAACGTCTATTTGTTGCTCAAAAACGAGCCGCCCCAAAGCATCAAAGGCTTTAACACCCATCTTTTCCATTGTTTTTAACTGCGTAGTCAATGTTAATTGACCATTTATAACAGGATTAGGCGAAAGCGTAACCGTACCCAATTCATTCAAATCTTTTGTAGAAACTGAACGACATGCCGTCACAACCGCAGACAAACGCGTCCGCAAAGCAGGTAAACGATTAAAACTTGAATCACCTGGACAATCCGTTGCGCAACCACTTCGGTGCCCATTCACTACAGGAATTGCTCCTATATCACTGAGGGATTTAGAATCCATGGGGTTGATATTCGATTCCACCGCTTTCCAAGCAAAAATACGTTCTAAGGTTTTCCAAGCCGTATCTGTTGGTGCAACCATCATATAAGTGCCCATCATACACACACCCATTGTATTGGTATTTTTGTTACAATAATGTGCACCAACAACATTATTTCCACCACCACGGCCATAAAACAAGGTCCCATCAGGTGCAATCAAATAATTGTAACCGATGTCAGACCAGCCATTGGAATTGACATGAAAGTCAAAAATAGAAGCGACCGTTGCTGCCCAATTTGTTGAAATATTGCCACCCGCACTGTGATGAACAATAAGATGTGACACCGTAGTATATGAAGGCGTATTTTTATATTGAACACTATTCGTCAAACCTAAATTAGCCCCCCAAACTGCCCGTGATACTGAGGGGGGGGCATCACACGCACCTTCTGGAGAAAAAGCTGTTGACTTAACAGGAGGTATATTTGTTGGATTAAAAAGGCGAATAGAAACACTGTTAAGTTTATCTAAAATAGGTTTTTGCATTTTGCAAACCACTTGAATATGATGCGTTGTTTTATCTAAATACGCCAATTCACTCACAAATACTTGTGATGGGTCGGCATCCGATTCATGAAAATGGTGCAGTTGGAGGTAATTTAAGCGATTTTTATCAGCATCACTGGCATTTAGATTTAAGACCAAAGGCATATCCAAACGTTGTCCTTCAAGGCGTACAGAAGCCGCAATGAAAGGTGCATCGGTGAAAGACAAATCAGGAATATTAATGGTCAACACATCAAAATTTTCGACAGAAGTAATATTGATTTTTTTTAAATCTTCTGGATTCGTTAAATCAAAACGAACAGTTTTACCTTCTTGAGCGAGTGATTTTGTACATAATAACAGACATAAAAAGCTGTAAAGCAATGGTTTCATGATTAGGTATTTTTATTTTCAATGTAAAAGATTTGATAAGGCAAGGTAAATTGTTTTGTTGAAATGATTGAATTCAACAATAATATTTTCGTTAAAAGCAGCTTTTTTTGACAAAGTGGCTGATGGAAATTGCATACAAACAAAAACCGCAACAAGATGTCTCTTGATGCGGTTTTTGTTTGTTGTCCAATTATCTGTGTAAACTACAACTTCGCCAAACTCTCCTCCAAAATCGCAATCCGAGCCAAAGCATCTGCTTGTTTTTTCTGCTCATTCGCCAATATTTCAGGCTTCGCATTTGCCACAAACCGTTCATTGCTCAATTTGGCATTAACCGATTTCAAAAAGTCTTGTTGGTGCTGCAATTCCTTCGTCATTTTCTCCCGTTCTGCTTCAATATCAATGGTTTGATTCAAAACAACAAAGAATTTATCCGTTCCACTGACGAATGAAACTGCGTTTTCAACGTCCGTATCTGTCATTTCAAAACTTTCTAAAACACCGAGTTTGGTAATCAAACTTTTGACCCCATCCCTATCCATAAGCGATTTAACCGTTTCTGAACCTTGAAACTTAACAACCAACGGCTCACGTGGTTTCAAACCTTTTGAATTGCGAACTTCACGTATTTTTGAAATAATATCCTTCGCTGCTTCCACTTTTGCCACCAATGCCGCATCAATTGTCGTTTGCTTCGGATAAGAACCAACACATAAATCAGACCCCTCTGTATTTTTGCCATCCAATTGTTGCCAAATCTCTTCAGTAATAAAAGGCATAAACGGATGCAACATCGCCATCAATTTCCTTAAAATGCGTTCTGTAATTTCCAAAGTCTCACGGTCAATGGGTTTGCCATATTCAGGTTTTATCATTTCCAAATACCATGAACAGAAGTCATCCCAAATGAAATTGTACAAACTCATTAAAGCCTCTGACAAACGGAATTGTGTGAAATTTTCTTCAATTTCTGCTAAAACAGTATTGCTTTTTGATTCAAACCAAGCAGCTGCGACACGTTCTGTATCGGATTGAGTCGTTTCTGTTACTTCCCAACCTTTAATCAAACGCAAAGCATTCCAGAGTTTATTACAGAAATTGCGCCCTTGTTCCAACAGTTTTTCATCAAACAACAAATCACCACCCGCAGGACTTGATGCCAACATTCCGAAGCGCACACCGTCCGCCCCAAAGTCCTCAATCAATTTCAAAGCATCAGGCGAATTACCCAACGACTTCGACATCTTGCGGCGTTGTTTGTCTCGTACCATGCCGGTAAAGTAAACAGCTTTGAATGGACGTTCTTGTTTCCATTCAAAACCCGCCATTGCCATACGTGCGACCCAAAGGAAAATAATATCCCAACCCGTCACTAAAACACTTGTTGGATAGTAGTAATTAAATTCTTCTGAATTTTTAAAACCATTCAGCGTTGAAATAGGCCACAACCACGACGATGCCCACGTATCCAATACGTCTTCGTCTTGTCGCAAATCCGCTGCCATTACTGAGGGGTACTTCGCTTGCGCTAAAACAAGAGCTTCTTCCGCCGTTTGTGCAACAAAAGTCTCAACGGCAGCAACTCCCCCTTCGGGGGCAGGGGGGGCATAATAGTATGCAGGAATCCGATGTCCCCACCACAATTGCCGTGAAATACACCAATCCCGAATCTCTGCCATCCAACTACGGTAGATGTTTTTGAAGGATTTTGGATAAAAATCAATGTCATTTGTCTCAACAGCCGCCAAAGCAGGAGCCGCCAAAGCCTTCATATCCACATACCATTGCAAGGACATACGTGGCTCAACAACCGTATTCGTCCTTTCAGAACGTCCAATACTGGTCTTATAATCTTTTATTTCAACCAAATTACCTGCATCTGCCAACAGTTTTTTCATGTGGCGACGTGCATCAAAACGGTCAACACTAACGAGCGATGCGATGCCACATTTTTCATTCAAAGTGCCATCTTCGTTCAGCAAATCAATGATTTCTAAGCCGTGTTTTTTGCCCAATTCATAGTCATTTGGGTCATGTGCTGGCGTGACTTTCAACGCACCTGTACCAAAATCTATATCTACATAATCATCAAAAATGATGGGAATTGCTCGGTTTACAAGGGGAACAATGACTTTTTTACCCGCCAAATGGGCATAACGTGGGTCTTTGGGATGAACAGCCACAGCTGAATCCGCCATGATTGTTTCAGGTCTTTGTGTCGCAATAACCACCCCCTCAGCCCCCTGCCCCGTAGGGGAGTTTTCGTCTTCAAGGAAATATTTAACATGAAACAAAGCCGCTTGCTCCTCGCCATGAATCACTTCTTCATTCGACAAAACGGTTTTGGCTTCACAATCCCAGTTGACCATTCGGTAATCACGGTACAACTTTCCTTTGTTATACAAATCCACAAACGTGCGAATAACATCTTCTGAATAACCTTTATCCATCGTAAAAGCCGTGCGTTCCCAATCGCAACTGGAACCGAGTTTACGCAACTGCTGCAAAATGATGCCGCCATACTTTTCCTTCCACTCCCACGCATACGCCATAAACTCGTCGCGGGTCAAATCTGATTTTTTGATGCCCCGTTCACGCAACATTCGCACAACTTTCGCCTCAGTCGCAATAGACGCATGGTCAGTGCCAGGAATCCATATCGCATTTTTACCTTCCAAGCGGGCTTTACGCGTCAAAGCATCTTGAATCGTATTGTTGAGCATGTGTCCCATATGCAACACACCTGTTACATTGGGCGGTGGAATGACGATGCTAAACGGTTCACGGTCATCGGGTTCGTTGTGAAAATAGCCGCTTTTATCCCAATGGGCGTACCATTTGTCTTCGATATCGGCGGGGGTGTATTTTGTAGAGAGTTCAGACATAACAGATTGAATATTAATATTTTTAAAATTTCGCAAAAATAGAAAAAAACAAGGAAAGCAGCACCCCCTCAGTATAAAAAGCAAAATTGACAAGTATCTAAATGTAGCCATGTCCGACTGTTTTGATGGTCATGTACTATTAATATGATACTACAGATTTGCCCACAGCAGCAACAAGGTATTCTATAAAAATATATAGCTTTCTATATAATTAAGGCGTAAAAATTTGGCTATTATCTTTCATCGTTTTACTTTTGACACATTATTTAATACAATATTATTGTTTCATAGCAAAATATTATTTTAACTAATTGATTACCAATATATTATCACTCATTTAGAAATCACCAGCCGAATTATCGGCAAAATCTACTGAAGTTATGAATTTACACGAATACCAAGGCAAAGAACTGCTTAAAAGCTACGGCGTAAAAATCCAGGAAGGCATACTTTGCCACACACCCGAAGAAGTCTTTGAAGCGGCGACTCGCCTACGTGCAGAACGCAACAGCGAAGGCTGCGTTGTTAAAGCACAAGTTCACGCAGGTGGACGTGGAAAAGGTGGTGGTGTCAAATTTGCTCCGACTCCTGAAAAAGCGAAAGAAAAAGGTCAAGACATCCTCGGCATGATGCTCATTACGCCACAAACATCAGCAACGGGCAAACTCGTGCGCAAAGTTTTGGTTTGTGAAGACGTATATGGCCCAGGTGCAAACGAACCGAAAGAATATTATATCTCTGTTTTGATGGATAGAGGTAGAAAATGTGATGTCATCATCTATTCTACTGAGGGGGGCATGGACATTGAAAAAGTAGCAGAAGAAACACCGCACCTCGTCCATAAAGAATGGGTTGACCCACTTTTGGGCTTGCGTCCTTTCCAAATCAACAAAATTTGCTTTAACTTAGGCTTAAGCGGCAAAGCGTTTAAAGAAATGTCGGCTTTCGTTTCGTCATTATATAAGGCGTATGTCGGTAGCGATGCAAGTTTGTTTGAAATCAACCCTTGTTTGAAAACATCTGACGATGGCATCCTTGCAGTTGATGCAAAGGTGTCTATTGACGATAATGCGCTTTTCCGTCATCCAGACCTCGAAGCACAAAGCGACAAACTTGAAGAAGACCCAACAGAAGTCATTGCGATGGAAGCAGAATTGAACTATGTCAAATTGGACGGCAATGTAGGCTGTATGGTCAACGGCGCAGGTTTGGCAATGGCAACGATGGATATGATTCAGTTGTCAGGTGGTCAGCCAGCTAACTTCCTCGATGTAGGTGGTACAGCAAATGCTGAACGTGTTGAGAAAGCCTTCAACATCATTTTGAGCGACCCAAATGTGAAAGCTATTCTTGTTAATATTTTTGGCGGTATTGTCCGTTGCGACCGCGTGGCACAAGGCGTCATTGACGCATACAATAATATAGGTGCGATAAAAGTGCCTATCATCGTTCGCCTTCAAGGTACAAATGCGGACATCGCAAAGAAAATGATTGATGAATCGGGTCTTAAAGTTTTTTCTGCGATTGAACTTAAAGAAGCTGCTGAACTTGTCAAAAAAGTGTTAGCATAAGATTTTCACCCGTTTTTGTGGTTTGCATACATAAATGTCCTTTTTGAAGGACGTTCAATAAATAAAATCACGCCACAAATGTTAATGGTTGAAAATATTTTAAAAATTTTATGCTTTTTATTTGCATCAATTGTAGGATTATGTATCTTTGTCTTATCAAAAACGAAACAAGTTAGCGTTTTGATAAATAAAATAAAAATAGTCATTTCGACATAAAGAGTTTTGTACTCATGGTATAATTTTTTTGGGGTTAACAAATGTTGATTGGTCTGCGAACTTTGTTCGCAGGCTTTTTTTTTGTACCTACTCTATCATTTTACAATATGATGAATTTATAAAATTGGATATATCCTTGCAACGTATTATTTTTGTTGAAATTTTAATCCATTTTTTTCTACCTTAAATTCATCTTCAAATGAAAAAATTCAAAACCTTCTTGTCCGCTATTTGCACCATACTTTCTCTCCTTTTACCACAGTTTTTATCATCCCAAAATTCTTTGCGTGTCGTTGACCCAAAGACTACTTGGCGTAGTGCTATTCCAACTATTACGGAAGCGACAATCTCTATCCGTCCACGGGGTTTATATATGGAATATGGCGTTTATTTGACTTATTCTGCGCAGCAAACGTCCTATAATACCGTCCGTGACACCTTAGAAATTCAACATTTTTTTCAGTTGCCACAAGGTTCTGCCGTTAATGACTCATGGCTTTGGGTGGACAGCGTTATTATGAAAGCCTTATTGTGGGACAGGTGGTCAGCTACAAGTGTCTATGAAGGCATCGTTAAAAGGCGGCAAGACCCTTCGATTTTGTATAAAAACAGTCCTACAAACTATGAATATCGCATATTTCCTATTGTTGGCAATCAGACAAGGCGCATAAAACTCAATTTTTATGTGCCAGCCAAATGGTCGCCTACGCAATTGACGGCACCAGTACCCCTCAGTATTTTGCTCAATTCTGCCAAAATTCCAAATGTCAATTTCATTGTTTATGAATCCAATGACTGGAATAGGCCAACCGTAGATTTGGCACCCAACTTGACATGGACAACTGAAAATGACCCAACTTTTGGTACCTCAAAACGAGCGACATTGACGGGTTTGACTTACGCATCGTCTGCCAATATCAGCTACAAATCAATAGAAAATAAGCCCTATTTTTTCACTCATTCACCCATTGCGGGAACGACTGACGAAGGGTATTACCAAATGGCTTTTTCACCCAAGGCGATATTGAATGACGAAACATCTGTACCTAAAAAAGTATTGTTTCTGGTGGATTATGAGGCAACAAACACGTCGTTTTCGCAATTACAAGTCCTTAATATCATCAAAAAGAACCTTAAAGAAAACTTATCGCCTCGTGATTCTTTCAACGTTTTTTACAATAGATTAACGACTAAAAAGGTCAATACCAAATGGGTTATTGCCGACAGTGCTAATATAGAACGTGCTTTTGCAGCCATGACAGACCCCTCAGTAGGTGTAGGCAATTCGAGCATTTTGACAAGTATTTTAGCAGAAGGATATGATTTTATCAAGACACAACGGGGCGGAGAAATCATGCTCATTTCTTCAAATGATGCTTTTCCGAGTCTTCAATCCGTCCAAAGTCTTTACAATGATTTGGAATTACAGTACAGACCTTTGCCTGTGACCCATGTTTATGATTTTGCAACACGCAATTTCCAACCTTCTATGTGGTATCAAAGCCGTTATTATTATGGTAATGAGTTGTTATACAATGTTTTAACGTCGAACACACGTGGCAATTTTATCAATTTAGTAAATTGGAATGCACCCATTTCAGACGTTGAAAAAGGGGCTGCCGATATTTTCCAGCAACTTGTCCCCTATTCACCTATTGACGTGACGATAAAACCTACTGTTGGTTTGACTTATGAACGGTATAATGTTCAGGATAATGGATTGAACTCAATAAATCAACCCTATATGCAAGTCGGTAAATACAAAGGAAATTTGCCTTTAACGGTTGATATTACGACTACAAATGCCTTAAATCAGATTATTACTGGCAAATTAATACTTCAAGGCAATGCGACGGCACAAAATGACTCGTCGAATAGACAAATACATGGTGCAAACAAAATTCGGGTTTTGGAGGCAACGCCTTCAAGTAATAGCCTTATAAGTCGCATCATTCAAGAGAGTAAAGCACATCGGATTTTATCGAATTATACCGCCTTTATTGCCCTTGAACCCAATTTACAAACGCCTTGTGATACCTGCCGTGATGAAACAGGCGGCGTTAGAACAAGTACGGTTGATGTTCGAAACGACAGTGTAAAAATCACAGTTTACCCGAATCCTTTCAAAGAATTGGTGTCTATAAAAATAGAAAAACCTACTTCTGCGAAAGTGACAAATGCTTTGATAACCAATCTATTAGGTCAAACTGTTAAGTCTTTTAGTGCGCAAGAGTGGGCATCAAATACTGAAAAAACAACGTTGACATGGCAAGATGCCGAAGCGAGTGCAGGGACATATATTTTTTGTATCACCATTGATGGAAAACGATATATTCAGAAATTGGTTAAAATTCGAGAATAGTAACTTTGCAGGTATAGTAGACGGAAATTGAA
>JANLQI010000020.1:0-12113 GCA_031367705.1 Saprospiraceae bacterium
GTATAGTAAACAAAAATTTGAATAATTCTATATTTTTTTATAAAAAAATATAGAATTATTCAAATTTTTGTTTACTATACTTTAAAATTCATCCGTCACACAACCTTTACTTGCAGAAGATACTGTTTTAGCATACTTATACAAAACACCACTTTTAGCAACCAAAGGACGAGGTATGTATGCCGCGCGACGGGCAGCCATTTCATCTTCAGAAATAAGTAAATCTAAACGATTTGTCACAGCGTCAATCCGTATCGTATCACCATCTTTAACGAGGGCAATATTGCCACCGTCTTGTGCTTCGGGCGTAATGTGACCGACCACGAAACCGTGTGTACCACCGCTGAAACGTCCGTCAGTTATCAAAGCAACCGAATTGCCTAAATTGGCACCCATGATAAGCGAAGTCGGTTTCAACATTTCAGGCATACCCGGCCCACCTTTTGGACCGATAAAACGAATGACAAGGACATCGCCCATGACTATTTTATTGGCTCTAATAGCGTCATTTGCTTCTTGTTCAGAGTTGAAAACCTTGGCTTTTCCTTCAAAAACTTCACCTTCTTTACCTGTAATCTTAGCGACAGAGCCTTCAAGAGCCAAATTGCCGTATAAAATTTGGATATGACCCTGTGGTTTTATCGGATTACTGAGGGGGCGTATAATTTGCTGTCCTTCTGTAAAATCAGGCGCGTCGGCATAGTTTTCAGCGATTGTTTTGCCTGTAACGGTCAAACAATCACCGTGTAACATATTATTTTTCAATAAAAACTTCATAACTGCTGGAATACCACCGATGTCAAAAAGGTCTTCCATGACGTATTTTCCAGACGGTTTTAAGTCCGCAAGGAAAGGTGTTTTGTCAGAAATCGCTTGTGAATCGTCAATTGTCCACTCAACGCCTACGGCTTTTGCCATTGCGATTAAGTGCATAACGGCATTTGTAGAACCACCCAAAACGGTTAAAGTAACAAAGGCATTTTCAAACGATTTGCGGGTCATAATGTCTTTTGGACAGATGTTTTTCTCCAACAAATTGCGAATTGCTGCGCCAATTCGGTCACATTCTTCACGTTTATCTTTACTAACAGCTGGATTTGACGCATCGCCTGGCAAAGCCATACCCAAAGCCTCGATTGCCGAAGCCATTGTGTTCGCTGTGTACATACCACCACAAGCACCCGCGCCTGGGATAGCATTGTGGACAACGCCACTAAAATCTTCATCTGAAATCGTTCCCGCCACTTTTTTGCCTAAGGCTTCAAAAGCGGAAACGATGTCTAATTTTTCACCTTTATAAAAACCAGGTGCAATTGTACCACCATAAACTAAGATGGATGGGCGATTGAGGCGCGCGATACCCATCATAGCACCTGGCATATTTTTGTCGCAACCGACAACAGCCACAACGGCATCATACCATTGTGCACCCGCTACGGTTTCGATAGAATCTGCAATAATATCACGACTAACAAGCGAATAACGCATACCGTCTGTACCCATCGAAATGCCGTCAGAGACACCGATTGTATGAAAAATCAAACCGACCAAATCAGCTTTATTGACACCTACTTTAATATCTGCTGCCAACGAATTGAGGTGCATATTGCAAGGATTGCCTTCCCAACCTGTCGAAACGATACCGACTTGGGCTTTTTTGAAGTCTTCGTCGGTCAAACCGATGGCATGAAGCATGGCTTGCGCACCGGGTTGTGTTGGGTCTTGGGTAACAGCTTGGCTGTATTTATTTAGTTTTTCCACAAACAATAGTATTTTTAGATTTGATTTCACAATTAATTATTTCTCAAAAGTAGAAAGATGTCTTGTATTGAAACGCTCATTTAAAAAATTGGTTACGATGTTCAGTATTCAATCAACCGTTTTAAACCGTTGATATTCAATATTTTATCTATTTTTTTTTCAAGCGTTCAAAATTTGATTGAAAAGATGTCTGATACTGAGGGGGTCTGTTTTTATGTAAAAAAGCCGCATTGAAATGGTCAATGCGGCTTTTTTTAGTTTCATAAAAAACCGTTTCTGTTACAAAATTAACACATACCCATTCGTCGCCAAATTACTAAAATCGTCGTAGCTGATCCAAATATAGCCACCGTTGCCCCATTCACGTCCCCAACTATTGAGTAATTCTACAGCTTTGCGCTCTTCGTCATAGCCGACTACGACGAGGAATTGCGTTCCTGCAGGTGTTATATCGCCAGATGAGGCTTGCCAATAACGGTTTTGATGTAGGTTTTTAAATTCATTGGTTATTTGCATTTCAACAACGACAGGATTGCCGCGCATGATGGCTTTTCGAAGGTCGTAGAGCTTTTGTTGCGGGCGGGTGGAGGACTGAAAAAGTTTGATATAATTCTTGATTTTATATTTAACGGCTGAATATACTGAGGGGGTCAAATTGGGCGAGTCGAAGGGCAAAATGGCGGCTGAAACCGTTCCAGTGCCGCCTAAAAAATTAAGGTTGTCCTCAACTGAACCTTGTGGCATTTGCAAACGTATGAAATCTGGTGATAAATTGTCTTTGTAATTATTGTTGAGGTTTATATAATATTCGAGCGCATTTGCCAAGGCATAAGTGGCAGAATTGGCTTTTTTTCCCGCTAAACGCGGTGGCATCATATAGGATTTAAGGCTTTGCTCGTTGAGCAAATCTTTGGAAGATGTGCCAACGCCTTCGACAACGATTAGGTACTGGTCAAGCGATTTGGTATCTGTAATACCAAAAACGCCTTTGGTTTGAGAGCCAAGTAACTCTTGCGCAGTGGCGCAAAGGTGAAAAGCAAAGAAGATTAAGGTACAGATGAATGACTGTTTCATATTGTGAGATGTTTTAGTTTATAAAACGTTCCAGACGCTTTTTTCTTGTTTGATGAAATAAATTTTAGTTTTCCTATATGTATTTTATAAAAAAGCAGAAAATAACAATACGAAATCGCAACATTTAATCAAAAAATTGCGTCACAAATATCGGTATATTTAAAGAATGGTTAGTTTTTTGTATTCTTATTTTTAAAAAGAAAAAATAAAGGTACTTTTTCATCAAATTAAAAAATAAATTATACTGTTATTTAGAAACAATATTGACAAATAAATAGTTACACATAAAATTATTTAGAATAAAATTAATACCATTTCATAAAGGCATCCAAAATAAAATTTAATTTTTAAAATCTGTGACTTAGTATTTGACAATTAACAATAAATAGGCTTAACTTTATGTCACAAAATTAAATTGCATGAAAAACCTCATAGAGATAGCGAAAATCGTCACTAAAAAGAAGGTCAAGAAGATTGAAATCTTTGACGATTATTCATTGAAAAACAAAAACTCAAAGTTTAATGAGTTTTATGAAGCCCTCATGGCGGGGAAGTTTCGGAATGACCGGGATGCGGCAACTTATCTACAAGATTGCAGCCCGACTGATGATAAATATCGTCAGTTAAAGTCTCGTTTCAGAAAACGGTTGCTCAATACCTTGTTTTTCTTAGATGTCAACTTGCCCGACACGTCAGGTTATGACCGTGCTTATTTTACGTGTAATAAGGAGTGGACTTTGGTGAAAATTCTTTTGACCAATGATGCAACATCTACCGCTGCCGCATTAGCGCGCCAAATTTTGACAACTTCTTTGAAATATAAGTTTGCGGATTTAATTGTTAACTGTTCCCGAATTTTAAGGACTCATGCAGCGCAAACGGAAAGCGAAAAAGATTATGAAGAATACGATAGCTATATCAAACAATACAAGGACATTTTAGATGCTGAAATCCGTTCAGAAGAACTCAATCAGCGTGTAATGATGAATTATTACCGCCCTGTTTCTGAAAATTTTGATTTAAAGGAACGCATTGACACGTATTGTGATGCTTTGATTGGTTTGTCAGAAATATACGATTCGCCAGTTATTTTCTACAATATGTACTTGGTTTGGACGTATCGCTACGAAATGTTACAGGACTATGAAGCCATGATTGAGGTTTGTTCGCGGGCGGAACAATATATGAGGGACAATCCGACCTACTACCAAGAGGAGAAAATGGCCACTTTTCAGTTGAAAAAAATGTCTGCTTTCTTACATTTGAAAGACTATAAACGGGGTAAAATCAATGCCGAAAAGTGTTTGCAGTCCTTTGATGAAGGCTCGGAATTGTGGTTTACGTTTATGGAATATTATTTCCTTTTGGCGATGCACACGGACAATCATATCAATGCAATTGCGATATTGACACGTGCTTTGGGTAATGCGAAGTTCAAACGATTGAGCCATGAAGACCGTGAAAAATGGAAAATTTATGAAGTTTATATGAATTATGTCATTGAGGTTTTTGGAGAAGACAACCCTATTTTACGTCGTCAAAACAGACGTATATTTAAGGTATCAAAATTCCTCAACGACCCGATTATGTATCCGAAAGAGATGCGGATTTTTACAATTTTTCTCATCATTGCACAAGTTTTGTTCCTTTTAGAGCAAAAACAATACAATCAAGCCACTGAATTGATTGACCGTTTGAAAAACTATGCGAATCGTCAATTGAAAAAAGAGGATTATTATCGCCTCATTGCTTACATTCGTTTGTTGCAACAATTGGCAAAAGCGGATTATAAATTTAATGATATAACGAGTACTGAAAAATACGTTGCGCGACTACACGAAATGCCTTTCTCTTACCGAGGTCTGATTTCAGAATTAGAAGTCATTCCTTATGAGCAGCTTTGGCAGATTGTCTTAAAAAGGTTGAAGTAGCATTCGTCGAAAAAAATTATTGCAACCTATTGTGGTAAAGAAAAGTCATTAAGGGTCAGATACTTAAAAGTATCCCCGATGGAAATTTTAGAAGCCGCCTGAGCGTTAGCGTTCGGTGCGGTTTTTTTGTTTTATTCTACTTGCAGCCCTTAATATTCATTCTTGTCTTTTCGCATAGAATTAGACCTTTAAGTCCATTTTTAAAAGAGTTTAGTCTAAAAACAATACTCAGACACATACGTTTCTATTAAATTCACCTTATTTTTCTTCAAAAAACACCCCCTCAGTATCTATAACACTTTTTTCACCTAATTAAATCTTGCTAATTAAAACATGAATTACCTTATTACTATTCGCAAATCCGTTCTTTTGGGGTTAAGCCTTTGCTTTTCATTAGCAATAATGGCTCAATTGCCCTCTAATATCGAAAAACTGAACTCCGTTGAAGGTATTACAGAATACCGACTTAAAAGCAACGGCTTACGGGTCCTTGTATTTCCAGATGCTGCCACACAAACCGCTACCGTTAATATCACTTTCCTCGTTGGCAGCCGCCACGAAGGCTATGGTGAAACAGGCATGGCGCATTTGCTTGAACACATGGTTTTCAAAGGTTCGCCTAAACACAAGGATATTCCCGCAGAATTCAAGGCGAGAGGTGCCAGTTTCAACGGTACAACGTGGCTTGACCGCACTAATTATTACGAAACATTTCCAGCAACAGATGAAAATCTTGAATGGGCTTTGGATTTAGAGAGTGACCGTATGGTTAATTCTTATATCGCCAAAAAAGACTTAGAATCTGAGTTTACAGTCGTCCGGAATGAGTTTGAAATGGGTGAAAATGACCCTTCAAGCGTTTTGATGGAACGTGTGATGAGCACAGCTTATTTGTGGCACAACTACGGCAAGTCAACAATTGGTAACAGAGCTGATATTGAAAATGTGCCTATTGAAAATCTTCAAGCCTTTTACCACAAGTTTTATCAACCTGACAATGCCGTGTTGACAATCGCTGGTAAAATTGATGAAATGAAAGCCCTTAAATTGGTTGACAAATACTTTTCATCCGTCGCAAAGCCGACTCGTGTACTACAAGGCACTTGGTCAACAGAACCTACGCAAGATGGCGAGCGCAATGTTATTTTGCGCCGTGTCGGTGACGTTCAAGTCTCTTCGGCTGGCTATCATGTGCCTGCGGGTTCACATACTGATTTTGCTGCCGTACAAGTCTTAACGGATGCTTTAACAGACAATCCCTCTGGTCGTTTATACAAAAACCTTGTTGCAACCAACAAAGCAGCAGCTACTTGGAGTTATGCCTTGCAAACTAAGGAACCGGGCTTTGTTTACTTCAATGTAGATATTCGAAAAGAACAAAATCTCGAAGAAGCCAAAAGCATTTTCTTGAAAACCTTGGATGAAGTAGCAACTACTCCACTATCGGATGAAGAAGTCAACCGTTCTAAACAACAAAGCCTTAAAGGTCTTGAGCAATCTTTCCGCAACACTGCCCGTACAGGCGTTTTGCTCTCTGAATACATTGCATTAGGCGATTGGCGTTTGTTCTTTATCACAAGAGATAACCTTGAAAAACTAACAGCAAAGGACGTTGACCGTGTCGCGAAGGCGTATTTCAAACCTTCTAACCGCACCGTTGGCGTATTTTTACCAGAAGCGAAGCCTGACCGCGCTGAAATCCCACCCGTCCCAGAAATCTCTGCCCTAGTAGAAGGTTATAAAGGCAAGGCAAAAATGGCTGAAGGTGAGGTTTTCGACCCCAGTTTCTCCAATATTGAAGCGAGAACTAAAACGGGTATGGCTGGCACAGCTAAATATGCTTTTTTGAATAAAACAACACGAGGCAATACAGTTGTTGCCAATATGACATTGCGCTTTGGCGATATTCAAAGCCTTTCAGGAAAAGGTATGGCCGCATATTTGGCAGGGAATATGTTGAAAAAAGGAACTTCTAAGCATACAGCACAAGAACTCAATGATGCCTTAGACGCTTTAAAAGCCAGCGTAAACATCAGCGGCAGCCAAAATCAAGTCAGTATTTCTATTGAAACCGTTCGGGACAATCTGCCTAAAACGCTCGAATTGGTGAACGAAATGTTGAAAGACGCAACAATGCCTGATAAAGAATTTGGCGAGTTGATTCAACAAGAATTGGCAACCTGCGAGCAACAATTGAGCGACCCTCAATTTCAAGCATCGAACGCCATGCAACGTTATATGAGTCCTTATCCGAAGTCGGATGTCCGTTACAGAGCGACTTCACAAGAAGAAATAGCAGAACTAAAAGCGGCAAAAATTGCTGATGTTCGTAAATTCTATAAAGAATTTTACGGTGGTTCAGATGCAACGGTTTCTATCGTCGGTGACTTCGATGAAAACGTCGCAAAGAAGCTCGTTACTGAGGGGGTCGGTTCATGGAAATCACCTAAACCTTTTAAACGTTTGGAATCTAAATATTTTGATGTGCCTGCCAAAAATGATGTTATCAAAACGCCAGACAAAGCCAATGCTTTGTTTTTTGCAGCACTCAATATACCTATGAGAGACGACGACCCGCAATATGCTGCTATGGTTCTCGGCAATGTCGTTCTTGGTGGGGGTGCTTTGAGCAGCCGTTTGGCTAATCGCATTCGTCAAAAAGAAGGCATTAGTTACGGTGTCGGTTCTGGTTTATCTGCTAATCCGCTTGATAAAACAGGTTTTTTCTATACTTATGCCATTTATGCACCTGAAAACGTTGAGCGTTTAGAAGCAGCTTTCAAAGAAGAAGTAGCTCTGATTTTGAAAGACGGTATCACCGAAGAGGAATTGGTTTCTGCTAAAAAGTTCGTCGCTCAAAACAATTTACTCGGACGTTCAAACGACCGTCAATTGTCGGGCAAACTCAACAGTTATCAATATATCAAAAGAGATTTGAAATGGGATGCTGCTTATGAAGACAACTTGTCAAAACTGACTGTTGAAGATGTCAATAATGCTTTGCGCAAAAATATTGACCTGTCTAAAATCAGTCTTTTCAAAGCGGGAGACTTCGATAAGGCGAAAAAACCTTAGTTTTTATTGGTTTTTCCCCCGACCCCGAAGGGGAGGTTGTGCTACTCCCCTTTGGGGTCGGGGGAAAAATAGTGAATAAAGGACGTTCGGGAAGCAGCTTGCTGTTTTCCGAACGTTTTTTTTGTAGAATACTGGAAAATCAATACTTTGTGACTTATTCATTTTTCAAAAAGCAAAAACTATCAGATGAACTTCTAATCTATTGAAAACAATTTAAAAACTCGAATCAATAATGGAAAACAAAGTATTGGACATGACGCCATTGGGCATGAAATTCACCGTAATAAAAAATGCCACTGACACAGACGGAAAATCTTTAGACTTGCATTGGGAATTACTGCCTGGATGCAATATGAAAGACCCTTTGGTTCACACACATCCTCATGCTATAGAAACGTATGAAATCTTAGAAGGCGAAATGCAGTTTTTTATAAAAGATAAATGGGTAGATGCAAAAAAAGGAGACAAATTAACTGTTCCCATTGGTGTCACACACGCTTTCAGAAACCCAACAGACAAAGTTGTCACCGTCTATAATACGCATGAGCCGGCTTTAAAAATGGAAAACTATTTTGAAGATGTTTGCAAAGTATTGGATAAAGTAACCGACAACCGAGCCAAGCCTTTTAGTATGAATATGAAGACTAAATTGTATATGGGTGTGCTGATGAATCAATACAGAAATGACATCATTGCTGTAAATCCACCTGATTTTGCCATCAAACTCTTGGGGTTTATTGGCAAACTATTGGGTTATAAATATTGATGCGTTTTCCACAAGAAGACACCGAAATTTGCAACGCATCAAGCAGCCTGAAATGTGAATTCTAAAAAAAACGTTCGGAAAACAGCTTGCTGCTTGCTGAACGTTTTTGTTTCAAATCCCCCCCCCTCAGTAAATCAAGTTTTGTAAATCATTTTCTCAAAATCCAAAAGTTTAATCGACATTTGTAATGCACTTAAAACATAAGAAAATGGACGAACCAAAAAGTAAACCCGTAAGAAGTTGGTTTAGAAAGTTAATAAAATTAGTGAATTTTGATGACCCACTTATATTCTTTCAACGCTTGTTGCTCATCATCATCGTTATCCTCGTCACGACTGATGTTTTATTCTACCCGTTTGTATCGTCTTTTTTTCAAAACATCATCATAGAAGCGCATGGTATTGTGCCTGATTTGCTCATTTTTGGCATCTTAATGACCGTTTATGAACGTTGGCGGGGCAAAGTGGAAGTCCATCTGGGCTCAATTGAAAAATATATGGGTCAAGACACACCCGAAGCAACGGCTGCCATTTTGAACATCATTAAGGAAATGAATAAATTGGAGGCTTCACGCTTCAATTTGTCTGAATGTAACTTGGCACAACAAGATATGCGGCATTTAGATTTTACAGGCAGCTCTTTTCATCGCGTCAATTTTGAGGAATCCGATTTAACATTAGTCGAATTGGATAAATGCCGTCTTCGAGATGTCAATTTTTCAAAAGCCATTTTAAGAAGTGTTACTTTTAGTGGTTCTGATTTGGACAAAATCAACTTCTCTGGTGCTAAATTGAACGATGCCAATTTCCACAACGCAGATTTGCGCTCTATTGATTTCTCTTTTGCTGACCTCCGGTTTTGGAAAAACTCGCCAGAAAGTATTGAAATGATAAATTTAGAAGGTGCGATGGTCGAATCGAGACAATGGATTAAAAAACGTTTGATTGATGCCAACGTCATCGGTTGGCGAAAGGTCGCAGATACTTATGACGTTGACCCAACGCCTTTTGAAGACGAACGAGGTGTCTATTATTTGATAAAATCCAAGACAACTGGTGAAATATGAAATATGAAATATGAAATATGAATTTCCGTAGAAAACTTGATTTTTACAACCCAAGACAAACCGATATTTGATAAAAAGGTTGTTCGACACAATTGCCTCTTTTTTTTCAGACAAATGATTATTTTGTGGGCTTTCAATTCAAATTTTCTAAAATTAAATTCAATTATAAAATGTCCACTAATCATCACTTACCTAACAATCCTTCGCGGCGAGCATTTCTCCATAAAGGTGCATTAGCATCTATCGGTCTCCTTGGCAGCACCCCCTCAGTATTTGATATTGCAAAATCGAATTTTTGGACTTTAAAACCTGATTCTAAAATCAAAGGTGTTCAAATCGGTGTCATCACCTATTCATTCAGAAGTTTGCCAAGTACGCCTGACAAATTGCTACAATATTGTTTGGATTCAGGCATCAGTGCCATCGAATTAATGGGCGATTCTATTGAAGATTATGCGGGTAAACCCGTTAATACGGTAAAACTGCCGCCCAGAGTGCCAGGTCAACCAATGAAATTGACGGATGAACAAAAAGCACAGGTCGCTGCTTATCAAAAACAAGTAGCTGAATGGCGTGCAAGTGTTTCTATGGATAAATTCAAGGCAATCCGCAAAACGTATAAGAAAGCAGGTGTCAGCATTTATGCCTTCAAACCCAATGCTTTAAATGCCAATAATACTGATGCAGAGATTGAATACGCTTTAAAAGCGGCAAAGGCGTTGGGTGCAAAATCTGTCACCGTTGAATTGCCCAACAGCGAGGCTCAAACCAAACGTTTAGGCGATTTAGCGTCAAAACATCAAGTTTATATCGGTTATCATGCCCATTTACAAGCAACCGATACGGCTTGGGACATCGCTTTAGGTCAATCGCCTTACAATTCCATGAATTTAGATTGCGGTCATTACATTGCGGCAGGTGGCAAAAACACCACTGAAACTTTATTGGCACTTATCGAAGCGAAACACGACCGTATTACAACGATGCACATCAAAGACCGAAAGAAGAAGGAAAACGGTGGCGAAAATCAGGTTTGGGGTCAAGGTGATACACCTATTAAAGAGGTACTTTCTCTTTTAAGAGATAAAAAATACAATATTCCTGCAACCATTGAATTGGAATACGACATTCCAAAGGACTCTGATGCTGTGAAAGAGACTAAAAAGTGTTTGGAATATGCCAGAAAGATGTTGGTATAATGATGAATGAAAAATATTTTCAATAAAAAAACTTAACAATTTTGTGTTGACCACAGATGACACTGATGCGACTGATTTACGCTGATTTTCTTATTACCTTACATTATGACAAAAAAATCAGTGAAAACCAGTCAAATCAGTGTCATCTGTGGTCAAAAAAAAACAATAAAATCATGACGAATAATAAGAATGTTTCTAAAAACGCTTCACGGCGCAATTTCCTTTTAAATACATCATTGGCGACCTTTGGCATCATGACCAGCACCCCCTCAGTATGGCGCATGGCTTCTTCACATTTTTGGGGTGGGGGGCCTAATTCAAAAATCAAAGGTGTGCAAATTGGTGTCACCACCTATTCTTTCAGGAGTATGCCTTGTACACCTGACAAATTGATTCAATATTGTATCGGAGCAAACATCAATGCCATCGAATTAAAAGGTGATGAAATTGAAGATTTCCTTGGCAAACCTGCAAATCTTGTTAAAATAACTCGTGTTGCAGGTAAAGCAGTGCCTTTGACGGATGAACAGAAAACCCAAGCAGCGGCATATCAAAAGCAAGTCGCTGAATGGCGCACCAACGTTTCCATGGATAAATTCAAGGAAATTCGCAAAATGTTTAAGAAAGAAGGTATTGACATTTATGCTTATAAACCCAATGCGCTTGGGGCTGACAATACAGACGGGGAAGTTGAATACGCGATGCGGGCGGCTAAAGCCTTGGGCGCAACTTCCGTTTCTGTTGAGTTGCCCAAAGACGGTGCGCAAACGAAAAGATTGGGCGATTTAGGGACTAAAAACAAAGTTTATATCGGTTATCATGCCCATTTACAAGCAACAGATACAGCTTGGGATGAAGCCTTAGCGCAATCACCTTATAATACCATGAATTTAGACTGCGGACATTATATTGCAGTAGGTGGGAAAAATACGAAGGCGGCTATTTTGGCACTTATCGAAGCCAAACATGACCGCATTTCGACATTGCACATAAAAGACAGAAAGAGTAAGGAGAATGGTGGCGAAAATCAAGTTTGGGGGCAAGGAGATACACCCATCAAAGAGATTCTCACGCTTTTGAGAGATAAAAAATACAATATTCCAGCAACAATTGAATTGGAATACACCATACCGAAGGATTCAGATGCCGTGAAAGAAACGAAGCGGTGTTTGGATTATTCGCGGGAGATGCTTTCTTGAGGTATAGTAAACGGAAATTGAATAGTTTTTTGTTTTTTTTGC
>JANLQI010000023.1:0-10836 GCA_031367705.1 Saprospiraceae bacterium
CCTGACCCACGCACTCCTTTAGCTGAAGGTACAGTCATTTATTTGCAGAAAAAACGTAACTACTGGCGTGGTGGAGAAAAATCATATAAGGTCAGAGACTGCGAAACGATGTATGATATTTCTCAAAAATTTGGTATCAAATTGTCCAAATTGTATTCTAAAAACGAGATGCGTCAAGGTGAACAACCTGCAGTAGGTCAGTTTCTTTTGTTGCGCCGTGGCTGGTTTGAAGGTGCTGACAAACCTGCTTTGCGTGATACTTTTGGCGAATGGCGGCGTTGCAAAATGGATACTTCAACTGTGAAAAATCCGAGTACTCCTACGACATATCCGCCAACAACATCAACAATTCCAGGCAGTTCAGGAGTAGGGTTTGAAATTACGCCGAATGGTCAACCTTCACCTAATAATAATCCGACTTACTACCCACCTCAATATCCGCCTACGACGACGACATATCCGCCTACAACGACGCCAACATATCCGTCAACGACGCCAACATATCCGTCAACGACGCCAACATATCCGTCAACGACGCCAACATATCCGTCAACGACGACGACATATCCGTCAACGACGACGACATATCCGTCAACGACGACGACATATCCGTCAACAACGACGACATATCCGTCAACAACGACGACATATCCGTCAACGACGACGACATATCCGTCAACAACGACAACAGCTCCATCTGGTGCGCAATATCACACAGTAGAATTAAAAGAGACTTTGTGGGCAATTTCTAGGAAATACGGCTTGACTGTTGATGCTTTGAAGCAAATGAATGGTTTGACTGATAATATTATTAAACCTGGACAACAATTACGGGTTAAATAGCCGTTTTCGTTTTTATAAAAAGCAATGGCTCACCCGTTTAACATAGGTGAGCCATTGTTTTTTATCCTAAATTTAAATCATTTTATCTTTTAGTCGTTTGCATTGCTTCAACGGCTAATTTCGCATTTTCAAGTCCTGTGGCAATTTGAGAGCAATCAACCTTTACTAAAATATCGGCTGCAATGGCTGTTTGAGGTGACTTTAAGACCATTTTATCCTCTTTTTCAACCATTTCACCTTCTAACTTACTGAGTTTAAAACCATCCAACTTAAACATCACTTCTTCTGTTTGGACGTTGCCTTCAATCATCATCTGCCAATCGGCAGTAATCATATCCCCTTTTTTTACGCCATTTTGCAAGATGCCATGTGCGCCATCTTTCTCATAAGGACTCCAATCGAAGTAACCCCTGACTTTATCGCCTTCTATAATGAGTTGGCAAGAAGTAACATCCTTCATGAGTTTAAATTCAAAACAAAGGGTATCAACAGTCGGTTGGTTAGAAGTATTGGCTTCGACCTGTTTTCCAACTGTATTATTATCGCAGCCCATAAGCATTGCGCATATAAATGAAAGGGGTAAAAATATTTTTTTCATCGTCAATCGTTTATCATTTTATTAAGAAATAGATTTTATGTTTTCCGTGTTAAAAGTAAATATAATTTTGAAAAAAGTTAGAACTGTAAATCTATTTTACACCAGTTCTCGTTTTTTTTGAAACCATTCAAAAGCAAAAAAAGCATAAACTGTTGAATATTCAAGAATTAGATAAGTCATATTTTCAGTATGTTTTGAAGACCCCTCAGTATAACCTGAATAAGTTAGAAAAATAAGGAACGTCCAAACAATAGGAAAACGCCATTTCGTAAATACAGAACAAGCCAACGGTAAGGCTGCATACCAAGGATGTACCGTTGTTGCACAAGCAAAATAGACTGAAATAACGAGTAAACAATTATCGAAAAAAGAATTGACGTATTGGGCTTCGATTTCTAAGAGAGGTTTATTATCAAAAAACGATTTTTTAGCGATAAATAAAACGACAAAAAGGGTCAATATTGGTGAGATTTGATGAATCATATTGTAGTCATAAACCCAAAAACCGATTGCCCTAAAAACATAGAAAATACTGGCATTAAATTCAAAGTTGCCAAAATACAGACCTAAACTTTTACCTATGTTATTGAAAAACAAAGCGTTATAAATGGGTAAACAAAAAATGAGCGTTAGGCTACTAACCATTATCCAAAAGTAAAAACTCTTTTTTAAACCTAATTTTTTAAAAAATAATGGTAAAAACATAAGCGGCAACATTTTGGAAACAACGGATAGCGAAAATGCAACGGCACTAAGAAACAGATTCCGCACATTACTGAGGGGGTGATTTGAAATCACCCCCTCAGTATATTTCAATAAATAGATAGCTAAAATAAAAAAGAAAATCATCGCCGCTTCAAAATGAGTATTTCCGATTAACTCAATGATTATCAATGGATTAAGAGCGTAAATAAGCGGTGCGTTCAGTTGAAAAACAGACTTGTCTGCCGTCATTTTTTTCATTAAAAAGATTGTTCCAGCTTCGCATAAAAATAAGAACAACTTGATAACAACGCCTGCACCATAAAGGCTTTTTGGAAACAAAAAAGTAGCCACGGTAAACACCGCTTGGCATACACTTGGATAAACAGAAAAGTAGTTAGCGGAGTTAAGTTTAGAGAATAATTCAGGTGTTAATCGTTCACTAAACAGTTGATTATCAGCGTAATACTGAGGGGTATGACTGAATGGGTTTTCACCTAAATTTATCAAATGTCCATCCCATAAAAAACGATAAATGTCGTCTGATAGATTCGGAAAACTGAATACAGCGACACCCCTCAGTATAAGACCGACCATGATGAAAAAGCGAAGGTCTTTTTCGATTTTCACCGTTTTTAATACATAGATATATGCCGCAAAAAAAACGGCATAAGTTGCAAACAATGTTGCAAACTCATGCCGTTGTATGAAGAAATTAATTTGCACAAGGCAAATCAACATTAGAATTGAAATCGTGTATTTCATCTTATAGTTGATAATGGATAGTTGATAATGGATAGTATAGGTGTAAAAATTATCCATTATCAACTATCCATTATTCATTATCCATTAGAAATTATGCTGCTGCTTGCGCGAGCATGTGGTGACGAATCGAGAAAAAGCTAATAGCACCGAAACCAAATGCCAACATTAAGTGGAAAATTTGGAATTCGTGAACGCCTGTGACCATACTCAAATACAAGCCAAACATGAAATAAAGTGCTAAAAATGCTTCAATAATCGTCGAAGTTGGCAAATTACGTGGAATGTATTGACGTTTTGTAAACTGAGTATCTTTGTTCTGTAAACCGTATTTTGGCGTGCGAACGAAAGGTGATTTTTGACCAGAGTAACCTTCCCAAACGGCAATTGCATTGTGTAAACTCATACCCATAGCCATGGATAGGAAAATTGGGAAAATGAGCACCATATTGATAAATTTCTCAAATTTTGTTTTGCCTTGCAAATTGTATTCTTGCAAATTAGCGACTAAACAAAGAGAAATGATTGAAAACAAACCAATCAGTGAAACAAAAAATAGCTTAGTATCAAAAGTCAAATTATCAATAAAGTAAACCAAAGGCACACTGACAATCGCTGAAACCAAGAGCGCGAAGAACATACCGCTTGCCATTAAGTGCTGAGTTGCATGTACTTTTTGTGGTGTACTGAGGGGTGAATCCCAAACGAGTTTGAGCAATTTGCGGGCATTTTCAGCACCGCCTTTCATCCAACGGAATTGTTGTGCTTTCAAACCGTTCATTTCGGCAGGTAATTCAGCAGGTGTTCCGACGTGTTCAAGGAATTCAATTTTCCAACCTTTCAACTGAGCGCGATAGCTGAGGTCAAGGTCTTCTGTAAGTGTATCTGAGTGCCAGCCGCCTGCTTCTTCGATGGTTTGACGACGCCAAACGCCAGCCGTACCATTAAATTGTAACCAAAAACCACCACGTTGACGACCTGCTTGCTCGATTGTGAAATGCACATTGAGCTGCATTGCTTGTAATTTCGTGATAAGTGAATAGTCTTCGTTAAGATGTTCCCAACGTGTTTGTACAACACCAACGGAAGGGTCTTTGAAGAAGTGAGGAACTGTTTGTTTCAAAAAATCTGTTTTCGGCAAAAAGTCAGCATCAAAAATAGCGACAAATTCCGAATTTATGAGTTGTAAACCATCGCGCAAAGCACCTGCTTTGTAACCAGAACGGTCAGGGCGACGAACATGATTGATATTTACGCCTTTTGCACGATACTCTTCAACTTTACGTGCAATAATGCCAACCGTTTCATCAGTTGAATCATCCAAAACTTGAATGTCCAATTTGTCAGCAGGATAATCCATGAGAACAATATTGTCAATCAAACGCTCAGCAACAAAAGCCTCATTGTAAATAGGTAGTTGAATTGTAACTGTTGGATAATCAACGAGTTGTGGGACATCAGTGTCCTTTTTTTTGCGATACCAAAAGAGCAAATCTAATTGCATAACGCAATAAAAAGTGGTGAATAAAACGCAAATACAATAAACAGCGAGCAGAGTGTAACCAATCATTTTTTAGATGTTTTTTTTATTGTTTTTCTCAAAAATAGCAAAAAAAGTGGAATTGTGTATAAACTTAACATAAATCGAGTCCTTCGGCTCGTTGCAAAAAGAGACACCAAAGCCTTAGATGCGTCACAATCTTCACCGAATAAAAATTTGTAGAAAGGTTGTTTTTACACTACTTGGTTTCTGCTAATTTGGTGGGTATTGTTGTTTTATTCCTTAAATTTTGAGAAAAGGGCTTTTTACTGAGGGGGTGGGTCGCTTCAATCTTACTGTTTTAAGAATATAATTTTGGAAAACGATGAAAATGATGGCAATGATTTTGACGTAGAGACGGAATGTTTTCCGTCTCCCTCGTTTGTAGAGGGAACTGTTATAAATGAGACGGAAAATTTTCCATCTCTACAAATACCTAAAAATCGTCAATATAATTTTATAACCTGCCATGATTGTCCCTCTGACCGTGCCACTTACTTTTGACACACCGATGCGCCGACGATAGGTGACGGGGACTTCTACACAACGCATTTTTTTCTTCACCGCTTTCACTTGCATTTCAACCGTCCAACCAAAGTTTTTATCCACCATATTGATTTCCAATAGTTTATCATAACGAATCGCTCGGAAAGGCCCTAAATCCGTAAATTGAAAACCAAAAAAAAGTCGAATCAGAAAAGTAGCCAACCAATTGCCAAAAACTTGTTGCGGTGTCATTGAACCCGATTCCCGTTTGCCTGTCGCACGTGAACCAATGACCAAATCGGCAACTCCCTCAGTAATAGGCGCAACAACCAAAGGTAATTCCTCGGGATGGTCACTATAATCGCCGTCAAGGAAAACGATGATATCAGGTTTTTCGGTTTTCGCAGCGACATAAGCCATGCCTGCCAAACAAGCATTGCCATAACCTTTCAAAGGTTGATTGACGACCGTTGCACCGTGTGCTTTTGCAACTTCGGCAGTTTGGTCAGTGGAAGCATTATTGCAAACGATGATGTCACGAACCCAATCCTTTGGAATATCGTTAATAACGTGTAGAATAGATTTTTCCTCGTTGTATGCAGGAATGATAATGTCAATGACTGGCTTATTTTTCAAAATAGTTAAAATTTTACGCAAAGAAAAAGCGTTTTTCTCACAAATTCGTAACAGATACTGAGGGGGTTGGTTTTCATTTAACAATAAATCAAGTAGAGGTAGTTTGTATTGCTTACTTTTGCAGACATTTTTGGCTTCATATTCATCACTTTTCATTTATCACTTTTCACTTATTATGTTTCTATATACAAGAATGAAATACGCAACACTTCTATTTGTTGCCCTTATTTTAACTTTTATAGCTTGTCGCAAAGACGATAGTTTTACAACAGATGCGGGTGCAAAGCTCACATTTTCAAGCGATACGCTTCGTTTTGATACGGTTTTTACAAGCGTTGGCTCGGCGACACGTTATATAAAGGTGTTTAACGGCAACAACAAACCGATAAAAATTTCTAAAATTTCTTTGGCAAATAAAACTTCTGCTGTTTTTAACCTCAATATTGACGGCGTTTCGGGCAGAAGTTTCACCGATGTTGAAATCCCTGCTAAAGACTCGATTTATGTTTTTGCGGAAGTGACCATCAATCCGAATGCCCCCCTCAGTACAAGCCCGTTTGTAATAGCCGAAAATCTCGTTTTTGAAACCAATGGCAATACCCAAACCCTTGTCATTGAAGCTTGGGGGCAAAATGCGAACTATGTACCGAACCGTTATGCCTTTGGAAAACAGTATGTTTTGGATTGTGGCGGTAGTGAAGTGGTTTGGAACGACAAAAAGCCTTACGTTATTTATGGTATTTTGGGTATTACGAACGGTACTTTGCGCTTGCCTGCGGGTACACATATATATGTGCATGGCGGTATTGTGCGGACGCAAGACTCGGTTGTCTATCGAGATGGTATTTTATATGTGTTTGATAATGCTCGGATTGTTTCAGAAGGAACGATTGACAAACCCGTTATCATCGAAAGTGACCGTTTGGAAAAAGAATTTGTGGACGAAATTGACCAGTGGACGGGTATTATTTTGGCGCAACGAAGCCAAGGCAATGCGATGACAAATACGACGATTCGCAACTCTCGAGTAGGTATTCGGGTGGATTCGGCAGCGAGTTTGTCCTTGAAATCCTGCAAAATTTACAACACCGCTTCGAGTGGACTTTTAGCGATTCATGCCAATATTACGGCTGAAAATTGTTTGTTTTATAATAATTATGTCAATAATGTGCAAATTGAATACGGTGGGGACTACAGTTTTACCTACTGTACCATGGCAAGTTATGGCTCAAAAGACCCTGCTTTGAGTGCCAATAATGTCTATTGTTATGAAAGAAATTCATTAAATCAATGTTTACTTGGCAAAGCTTACCCCCTCAGTATGACAGTGAAAAATTGCATCATTTATGGTTCTAAAGACGATGAAGTGAGCCTATTTGACGGCACCGCTTCCATAACAACGGACTTCAATTTTGCTTTTCAAAACTGTATTGTCCGCGTCAAGGATTTATTGAAAACAGATAATTTTCCTAAGTTTTTGACCGATAATTGTAAGGATTGCATCAATGCGCCTTCGTCTGCAAAAGTTTTCAGAAAATATAGTTCAGGTGATTATCATCTGGATACGCTGTCCATTGCAGAGCAAAAAGCATTGCCTATTTCATTGATTACAAAGGATTTAGATGCGAAATTACGTGATGTGGCGAAGCCTGATATGGGGTGTTATGAGTTTTATCCGAGATAAATGACCCCTCAGTATTTTATGGTTATTTCTGCGTATGATTTTGAGTAAAAAACAAGTTAAATTCAATTGTTCTTTGCCAATTCAGTTTTTATGAATATTTTTGGATAAAAATACGCGTATGATAAAAACGGAATCGTTGATATTGACAAAAGAAATCGTCAATCTGATGACAGAAATTGACGAATTTAAAGGAGCGTGGTTGGCTTTAGGCAATATCGCACCTGATCGACTTTTGCAACTTAAAAAAGTAGCAACGATAGAAAGTATTGCTTCAAGTACCCGCATTGAAGGCAGTTTATTGACTGACCAACAAGTAGAAAAATTGATGGACAACCTCAATATTCAAAAATTTGAAACCAGAGACGAGCAAGAAGTTGCAGGTTATGCCGATTTGATGCCCATCGTTTTTGATAACTACAATGATATACCATTGTCTGAAAACTTTATTCAACAGTTACATGGCTACTTGATGAAATACAGTGAAAAAGACCAATGGCACAAAGGACAATACAAAAAATTCCCCAATCATGTGGTCGCAACAGATGCTTTTGGTCAAGTCGTTGGAGTCGTTTTTGAAACGACGACACCTTTGGAAACACCCATAAAAATGCAAGAATTGGTGGAATGGGCAGCCGAAAATTTGAATAAAAGAGACTGGCATCCTTTATTCGTTATTGCCTTTTTCATTGTTAGTTTTTTGGCAATTCACCCTTTTCAAGATGGCAACGGACGACTTTCAAGAGTTTTGACGACTTTTTTGTTGCTAAAATCAGGTTATCGTTATGTGGCATACAGTTCTCTTGAAGCAGTAATTGAACGTGAAAAACCCGATTATTATCTGTCATTGCGACAAACCCAGACAACACTCAATCAAGACGAACCCAATTGGTCGCCGTGGGTTTTGTTTTTTCTAAAATCGCTGAAACGGCAAAAAGATAATTTAGAAATCAAGATAAAAAGAGAACGCCTATTGCTCACACAACTGCCCGATATGTCGCAAACGATTGTGGATTTAATTCGGGAAAATGGGCGCATGACGATAAGTGAATTGGTCACTTTCACACAATATAATCGAAATACCTTACGAAAACACCTTGAAAGTTTAGTAAAAAATAATCAAATTCAACGAAATGGTGTTGGGAAAGGTACTTGGTATAATTTGATTTGACCCCTCAGTATTTTTGCCCTTTTTAACAGACAACCCAAGTACTCGGGGTATTATCTGTTTGATAATCAAGCGTTTGCGGGTTTTTGACCTCCTCAGTATTGGGCGTAAAAAAGCGGCTTCTGGTGGGAAGCCGCTTTTTGTCCGAATAAAATTATTATTGTATGCAAAAATAAAAAATAGTAATTCGAAGATAAAATTGTCAAAAAAGTATTTAATTTTGTAAAAACATTATAAAAACGTTCACATCTATAATGTAAAACTATTTTTTTGAAACAAATACCAGAGAAAACTTTATGATAACATTTGATTTAAAAGGCAATCTACCTTCTGGGCAACCTATCGAAATAAATTTGAAAGACTTAGAACACTACTTCGTTTTTAATTTGCACCGACGACACCAGTTTGAGCAATATTTGGATTATATAAATGAATTGAAAAATATCATAAATACGCCCTTTGAACAATGGGTTAATGGTAGTTTTATAACGCTGAAAGAAAAGCCAAAAGATATTGATGTGGTTAGTTTTGTCCCTTCTACAATATATCAAAAACAAGAGAACCAATTGGCACAAATAAAAAAAACATTTTATCCTATACTTGATGCCTATCATATTTGCAATTATCCTGAAAATCATCGTAATTTTGTATATTCGCAATCTGACCGAATTGAATGGTTACATTTATTTTCAAGAATCAGAGGACAAAAACTTAATAAAGGTTTTATCAAAATATATTTTTAAGATGGAAATACATGATGAAATACAGATTCGCATTATCCAAACACTTGATTTGATTAGCCGTGCTGAATCATCTATTATTAGGCATCGCCAAAGAGAAGATAGAGATGTTACAGCTATTGCTAATTATGAAGAATTAAAAACGCGCTTTACAATTGAATTGTTTGAGCTTCTTGAACAAGTAGGTGTTAATATAAAGTTAGCTGTTGCAGCATAGTACCCCCTCAGTATTGGGCATAAAAAAGCGGCTTCTGGTGGGAAGTTGCTTTTTCATATAAAGTGGTTGGCTTAAGAGAAGTCCTCTATCAAGCGTTTTCTGTTGAGTATTTTTTCTATCTCTTGTGCTAATAACCCTTCAGTAATAATTCTTTTTTCTAGTAATAGAGTAGCAAAACCATTTATATCATCCTCTAATTCTTTACATAATTTAACAGTATACTGAAAATCTTTGTTTATTATTTCACTTGTTTTGTCTTCATGCCACCAAAATTCACCATTATTTAATTTTGAGTATAAAGCTAAATATTTGCCTAAATCAGAATATTCGGTTGGTATTTCGTCAGTTAATAATTTATAGGAATCACCCTCAATTAATGACTCCATTGCTTTACCTGCTAAATAAATATACAGAAACTCTTTCGCTTCTTGTTTTGTACAATCGAAATAAATTTTTCCGTTTATGCTATTTTTACCATCATCAAACAAAGCAACTCCTTTTATTGATGTCATTAATGGTAGGTTATCTCCTAATAAATATACCATTACTATAAAATGCGCAGCTTCATGTTTTGCAACTTTTTCTTCTTTAGGGCATTCTTCTGATATTAGAGGAAAATCCATGTTTAGTTTTTTTTAAATAAAAGGTAAAAAAAAAGCCGCTCTATTAGCACGGTGGGTTGATAATCAAGCATTTGTGGTTTTATGATATCTCAGTATTTTGTATAAAAAGCGATTTCATCCATTAAACCGCTTTTTTTATACAAAGTTTTATTGTTTGATATACCCTAATTCTATTCTTCTTTTTTCAATTTGAACAGAAATGACAACAACGTTTATCCTATCACCTCGATTAAAATCTTTATCCCAATTTTTTTCGTCAAATCCATTCCGTTTCAAGTTAGAAATATGAAGCAAACCAATTCCATTTTCGCAAATCTCAATAAATAAACCATATTCTTTAATATTTGTAATATTGCCTTCAACGATATTGCCTTCAAGGTTCTTTAATTCTTGATATAGTGAATCTTTTTCTTTCTCTCTAATAGCTTTTTTTTCTTCTTCAAGAGATAAGTTAAACCCTTTTTCTCTATCTATATATTTATCAATATCAATTTTACCTTTAATTTTAAGTCCACTATAATCAGGTGCGATTGTACGAACAAGTTGCCTATCGATATTTGATTTTTGATACAATGTACTTTCAGAGCTAAGTAGCGAAAATGAAATTTTATCATTAACAGGATCAACAAATTGAATATATACATCAATGACATTTCCAATTTTAAATTGGCTATCATTTAAGTTTAAATTCGCTTTAAGTATTTCGTTATTGTGTAGAAGTCCTTTCTTTATTTCAGAATTAATGGATAGAAAAATTCCGAAATCTGCTATACTTTCTATTTTTGCTTTTATAGGTGTTTTTTTAAAAAAAATCGTAACAGCTTAGGTCGCAACCTATAT
>JANLQI010000038.1:0-50570 GCA_031367705.1 Saprospiraceae bacterium
CAGCCGTTTGTGTTAAGCGTATATCTATTACTATCATCTTGTCTGTTTTTTATCGCAAGTTATACCCCTTTTACCAAAATTATATTGTTATATAATGCACTTTATTTTTTTGAAACTCATAAGATGGAGGCAATGGAGACTTGTATTACAGAACTTCAGATTAGGGAGATTTATAAAATAATTTTATTCAGAATGTATAATTGTATGTTCTTCGACATAATTTTCAAGGGGAATATCTTTAAAAAGTTCTTTTAATTCGTCCAAATGTTGCCATTGAATACTGTGATTTTTTGTAATGTATTCAATATCAAAAGGCGTATTATCCATTTCACCTAATGAAGCGATGTCAAACGGTTGTTCGTCATCAACGATAGGTTCATCTGTGCCATTTTTTTTCAAAACGGAAGGCAGTTGCACATAAGATAATGTCCGAAGATAATTGACCAATGTATCGAATTGATTGTCTGAAACCTTAACTGTTAGTTCGCGCATGATGTCGTTATTTTTTAATTTTTTTACAAAAATACACATTTTTATTTAAAAAGCACCCCCTCAGTATTTTGCTCGTTTTTGAGCGTAAAACGCATAGTTTAATGTCAATTATAAAATATAAATCATTCAAAATGAATAGAATAGCATCTTTATTAGCCATAAGCAGCCTCTTTATCAGCAGTTGCACAAAAATCATCGAACTCGATTTAAACACATCTGACCCGCAAATTGTCGTGGATGCACAACTATCCGACGACCCAACTCTGAAGGCAACCGTGAAGTTGTCGAAAACCGTCAATTTTACGGCATCGAATACGTTTCCACCCCTCAGTAATGCCATGGTTTTTATCAAAAATAGGACGACTGGAGAGATTGATACGCTCAAAGAAACCGCAACGGCAGGACTGTATCAAGGCACAAAACTCGTTGGAAAAGTGGGCAATACCTACGATTTGACGATTTTAACGGGCGGCAAAACGATTACAGCGTCTTCAACGATTCCTCGAAAAGTGAATTTGGACAGTATCTCTGCACTCAAACAATCGTTTTTTGGCAATACCCAAATTTCGCTCATTCCCCGCTACGTTGACCCCAAAGGATTGGGCGACAATTATCGTTTTATCGTCTCCGTCAATGGCAGAGTAAGGAAGGACATTTTTACTTTTAACGATGAATTGAGCGATGGAGGAATGAATGGCAGACCGTTGTTCGGTGGCGGTGGTGAGGATGACGAAATTAAAGTCGGTGATATGGTTACGCTCGAAATGCAAGGCATTGATGCACCCAATTACTTGTATTTTTCGACTATGGCAGATGGCGGTGGCAGTCAAAACAGCAGTTCGGCAACACCGACAAACCCTGTAACGAATTTGAAAGGAGCTATTTTAGGTTATTTCTCGGCTTATACGACGCAAAAGAAGACAATTACGATTAAATAGATTGGTTCATTAATGTTTACATGAATAACGTCTCTTTTTTCTCATTCTGAACGCAGTTAAAGAATCTAAATTCTTCATTTTCAAATGATTATACAGATTCTTTCACTGCGTTCAGAATGACAAAAAAGAGCAATATTATTATTTCAAACGCACTTTCACACCACCAAAGAAATACCGCAAAGCAGCAGGCTCAAAATACCGATTACTCTGTGCATTGATTTGAACATTAGCGATATAAGCCGTATTCGTCAAATTGTTGACACCAAAAAAAGGTTCAATTTCACATGATTTTATAGAAATGGTATGTCCTAAACGGATATTCAAAACTGTATAAGCATCTGCCGCAGCACTATTTGCATCATTGGCTTGAACTTTTCCGACATAACGCCCTTGAATAATCGCAAAAAAGCCGCTTCTCGGTGTGTAACGCAATTCTAATTGTCCATGCATTTTAGGAATGCCAGGCAACACATTCCCATCAAATGTAGTCGTATTAACAGAGTATGTTTCATATTTAAAATTGGAAAACGTCTGTGTGTAATACGCCGTTACCCCCTCAGTAAAAGTGTAGTTTACGCCCAATTCTAAGCCTTTTCTAAGCGTTTTTCCTGCATTTCTATAAAAAGTCTTACCCGTTTGTCCTGCTATTTGATAAGGCACGAGGTCGTTTTGTGTTTCAATGCGGAACAATGCTACGTCAAAATGCCCCCCCTCAGTAAAAAAACCTTTTGCACCGATTTCAAGCGATTGTGCTTCTTGTGGTTTGAGTGTTGGGTTAAAACCACCTGTATTGTCGGGATTATTCGACAATTCATTGAGCGTTGGACTTTCATACGTAGAGGAATAATTGGCATAGACCGAAGCCTTTTTTGCAAAAGCATAACTCACGCCCGCCATCGGATTGACTTTTGTAAAATGCCGACTGCCCGATTGATCGCCGTTAGACAAAAAATAGTCCGTCGCTTTCAAATTCAAATCGTCATATCGCAGACCGAACGACAATAAGAGTTTATCCGTTGGCTGCAAATCTTGCAACAAATAAACGCCTGTACTTTGGAAGGATTCCAATTGGTCGAGAGCCAATTTGTCTTGTTTGCATTTTGTAACACCATCAATTGTCGTCTTCAAATAAGCATACCGTTGCCGCCTATCTTCTTGATTTTCAATGTCAATGCCCACTTTTAAACGGTAAGACATGTCGCCAATTTTCTCATCTAATTGATAACTGACGCTGCCACCGTAATAGTTGCGTTTTAAATCACCAAAACCATTAGCAGCAATGGGCAGCCGATTGAGCAAACGTCGAGACGTGTAGAAAGTACGAGCCGAAATACTGTGTTTTTGCTTGAATTTGGTGTCAAAAGTCGCTCCAATACGGCTTTGCGTGACCGCTTCGCCTGTCTCAAAAAGTAGATTTGTGGAGTCCGCTTGTCGCCGATTAGCTTTTACTTTTTCAATGGTCAAGGCACCTGGGTCATTGGCTGTTGGGCTGTCACCGTAGTTTGCCAACAGCGTTAACTTAGTGTTTTCATTGAAATTGTAAGCAGCTTTGCCATTCAAAATGGTATTTTGCATTTGACTCAATGCGCGATACCCCTCAGTAAAATTGAGGGAACCATTGAGAAAATAGAGCATTTTGCCCAATTTCTGCCCGCCTTTCAGTTGATACCTTTGAAAACCATAAGAACCGAAGCTGGTTTGCGCTTCCAAAAGCGGTTTACGGGTCGTTGGATTTTCGGTCAACATATAAATCACACCGCCCGATGCATTGCCGTAGAGACAAGACGCTGCACCGCGCAACACTTCCATCTGACGGACGATGCCCATATCCAAATTGTCCACATCGGCTTGTCCATCAGGCGTTCCTTCGGGCAAACCATCGGTGAAAATGCGGATGCCACGAATCCCAAAAGCGGCTCTTGCACCAAACCCCCGTATCGAAATCCGCAAATCCTGCGAAAAATTGTCAGGATTCATAGCAAATACGCCAGGAATGGCACTCAACACTTCATAAGGTGACAGTTGTTGCGTTGCAGTTTGCAGCCGTTTTATATCCAAAACAGTCACTGCCAAAGGTGCTTTGTTTTCGGTCAAAGTCAAGCGGGTTGCAGCAATTTCAACGGTTTCTAAAGCCGTAGGAACGGTGTCCAATGTCGTGTTTTGACCGAACACAGTGAATGGCAAAGCCAAAAGCAGGATAAAAATTTGTTTCATCGTTGATAAACAGTTTATCCTGCAATATTAGCGAATGATGTTTGGGAAAAGATGAAAAGGAGGTAAAGTTTAAGACACTTTTTCTTTTTTCAATTGTTGGATTTCCTTTTCCAACATGTCGGCTTTGTCCTTAAACTTCTTTACAACCTTGTTTAATTGATTGATTTTAGAGAAAATCTCATCATCTTGAACGGCTTTATAGCCAATAATACCTTTTTGGTCGGTGAACTTTGTTTTTGCCCCACAGGTCGGGCAGGATTTTAGGATGGACATTTTGATGTTTATTTGATAAAAGAATGTTTAAATCCTTCTTCATACATCGTAACAACACATTAAATCAAGGCTTCTAAGGGCAACGATTCGTTAAGTTGAGATAAATCGGAAGAATTCAAAGTTGTTTATTTGTTATTGATTTTGTGTCTTTATTCAGACACATCGCAAAAGTATTCTTTATTATTGTAAAGACAAATATCTGGCTGTTTATTGACATTTATTTTTACACTTATTTGTTCAAGCCGAATTGAGCGATTTTCTAACACAACTTATTGATTATTAAGATTCAATTCGTTTTGAAAATATCTTATATGCTTACGCAGTTCTGACCCTAAAGATACCCCCCTCAGTATATTGGCTCCTATTTGTCGAAATAAGAAGAAATACTGAGGTGGTATAGGTCAATGGTTTTTTGTAACGTTTTGATAAACACTGTTTTTAGGCATAGAACATGTACAGCTAAACAACGTCAATTTAGCAAGATGTGTGAATATAGTGATTTTTATTGTTTTTTCAAGTTTTCATGGACTTTCCGCTTGGAAATAGCTTAAAAATGCCTCTTAATTCCCTTTTGTAAAAAACAAAAAAGCCCTACGGACAAACCACAGAGCTTTTTTGTTTTTCAATTGAACGCTATTCTAACGTGAACGAGAGATTTTAGCCAATAAACGCAGCATTTCTAAATACAACCAAACGAGCGTCACGAGTAAACCCATTGCCGAAAACCACTCCATATACTGAGGGGCTCCGTGCATTTCTCCTTTTTCGATATTATCGAAATCAAGGAGTAGATTTAATGTTGCCACAACGATAATGGCAACGCTGATGAGGATGCCCATGCCACTGTTTTCATGCAAATAAGGTATTTCAATGCCGAAAAATGAAAGGGCAAAGGACAACAAATACACGAATGCAATAGCCGCAGTCGCTGCAAAAACGCCCATTCTGAATCTTTCAGTGATGGCAATAATACGCGATTTGTAAATGAGCAACATCGCCACCAAAATACCTATCGTACTTAGAAACGCATTGATAACAATGCCTGAATAAGCTGCAGCATAAACCGCTGAAATCGTACCCACCAACAAGCCTTCTAAAAGCGCATACGCTGGTGCGAGATAACTCGACAAATGCGGCTTGAAACTCGCCACTATGACAGCTATAAAACCGCCGATACCACCTACCCAAAGGAACATCATGTTTGGCATAACATAGCCAATAGTTGCTGTAAAAAGCAATAAACCCGTGAGAATCAATGATTTATTGACGGCTCCCGAAACGGTCATTTTAGCTTCCGTTGCAAATTCATTGTCGAGGATGCCTTTAAATTTTTCCTCTTTCAAAAAAGGGTTGGACGAACCAAAAAGTGCCATAATTAATTTTGTTTTTTAAAAAATGGTTTGGAAAATGTTGTTATCTTTTAGACTTTATAAGCATCAAAGAACGGCAAAAGTACAATATCTTTCAATAATAATAAATAGAGTCTTCCCGTATTTCGTATTGCCAATTAGAAGCATGATCTGTTTGAACGGCGTGAGCCATAAAGGACAGAATATCGGCTCTTCTACTGAGGGGGGTCTTTGTCTCCGCTTCCCATGTACTTTCAGTCGGTATTTCGATATAAAATTTACAATTGTCATCCATCATTTCGTGCATAAACCTTAATCGTTTATCCCCTTCAATATAAATAACATAACCCGACCTAAAACTACCTTCGTAGGTCACATCCCTTGTAAACTGCTCGACTAACTCTTTTGTTACTTCTTCCTTCAAAATAAGGCCTTCATTGGGCAAAAGGATGCCAAAACCCTTTTTATCAGTCTTTGATACTGAGGGGGTATCTTGTTGTAATTCAGGTGTTGGGATATATATATCTTTTTTAACCTCTTTTCCTTTTACATATTTCTTGAATGGTAAAATGTGTTTCCCTCCTTTTGGATGTTCAATTTCAATAGTATAATTGCTGGGCGCAATTTCCAAAGTATCCCAAAGGATTTGGACACTGCCGTTGAGTTTTTCGGCAACGGGTTTCTCATCAACAACCGTTTTGGTTTTGTTATTAATCAAGCGCATATTGCCGTAGCCTTGTCGCCCGTATTGTGGCAACCAAATTGTGAGTTGTTGATAACTGGGATGATGTACAAATTGAGCTCTGATGAGGTCGATTTCAGTCCCCTTTTCGCCGATGTTTTCAATTGTTCCAAGTTCGATAATACCGAAGTACTGTTTCATTCTGGTTGTTTTTCGTTAAAAATACTGAGGGGGTAAAAGATGCTCACAAAATTAGTAAACTTAACGGGTTTTTAATGTTTTCTCATTAATTTATTTTGTTTCAGATAAATTATACGATTGTAATATTGTATTTCAGCAAAAGCCCTGCAATATTATGTGTTGAAAATTGCGCTTTTTTTATTTTGTTGCTATCTGGGTCAATCGCAAAATGAACAGCTGTTCGGAAATCAACTCCTTCTAATATTGTGTTGTCAAAAACCGCTTTGTGAAGGTCACACTCCTTAAAAACAGCGTTGGTGAGGTCGGTTTCTACGAAATCAACATCTTCCAATTTGCAATCTACAAACTGTATGTTTTTTAGTTTCAGTTTGAAAAACGAAGAGAAATTGAGCGTACAACCCTCAAAATTGAAGGATAAAAGAAAAGGGTTACAATCATCAAAATGCAAACCCAACATTTTACAACCTCGGAATATCACGTCTCTGAAAGCCGTTCCTCTCAAGGCTGCCATGCTCAAATCGCAATCTTCAAAGACACATTCCAAAAATGTGATACCCGATAAACTGGTGTTAGAAAAGGTGCAATTTGAGAACGCACAGTTTTCATATTCTGCAATAGGTAGTGCCTTTTCAGTATAATTTTCGCCTTTAAAAGTCTTATCTAAGATGAGTTCTTTGCGCATTGTTTCGTTTTTTTCAATTTTATACAAATATAGCAAAAATGGTATCCGCCCAGCAATTTGATTTGATGCAAAAAAATAGAACCTATATCAGCTCTATGATTTTTTCAAATCTTATAGAGAGATACAGGTTCTCTGTTATACTTATAAAATATAAAATCTATTATATCAATGCCTAATCATTCATGTACTGGGCGGTCATTAACTTCCAGTTTTTTAACACCTTTGGGTGTTTGAACAACACTAAATGATTTTAAAGCCCGTTGCATTCTCCACCAAGCTGTTTTGTCCCAGCCGTTGGTTGTCCACTTTTCTTCTGTTTCAACGAAAGTATTGTCATTTTCCTTGAAGATTGAGTAACGCATGACATTATTTTCATCATCGTTAAAAGTATATGTGACGGTGTGGACATCCGTTATATCCACCTTATTGTCAAGTGCATACCTGCCTTTGACCGTCCCTTTTACGTGCCATGCCCGTTTCTGAGCATCATAATAAATCGTTTTTGATGTGTTATACCGAAAGCCATTATAAGGGTTGATTCCGTCAACCGTGAATTGAAGGTCGTCCCCTTTGGCTTCAATATGTTGATTGATTTCAATGTACTGATTTAAGCCCTGTGCATCTGTTACGAAACCAGTGCTTTGCCAGTCACCTATCAAATATTCTAATCGTTTATCAATGTCGTTACCCGAAGTTGGGTTATATGAAGTTCCCACATACGTAGCACTGATACATAAAGAAAATAACACGAGCGCAATGATTATATTTTTCATGATGCCTATTTTTTAATTGTGAATAGATATGTTCTACCATTATGAGTAAAAAAAGGATACCACCCCTTTTTTAGCGTAAAAACCAAGTAAAATTGCAATAAATGGGGCATATTCTCCCCATTTATACACAAAAGGAGACCCCTCAGTATTTATAACAAAATACAATTACCCTGTCATTCTCAAAGACCTTTCAATAAGTTGAAAATAGAAATTAAATACGATGCAGCTGGCTTTAAGGTAAAAGCTGCCACAATTTGGGGTCAAAAATGCCCATACCCACTGTTGCCGAAGGCAAAAAAGCGATGGAACATCTTTTGACTGTTAATAACAGAATCGTTTTCATCCTATAGAAAACTTCTGAATTTAAATTAACAAAATTACTTAAACGTAAAAACAATGAAATTAATAACAAAACTGGCATTTATTTGCCTATTCCTTGCTTTCCTATCCACTACTGCCAACGCACAAATAGGCATCCGAGCGGGCATCAACGCCAGTAATTTATCGGTTAAAGAGTTCGATGAACGTAAAACGCGCTGGGGTTTTCATGTTGGTATTTATACAGAAAAGCAGTTAGATGGCTCTCTGTATCTGTCTCCTGAACTCAGTGTGACGACAAAAGGGTCTTCAGTGAAGTACAATTCCAATACGTCCAACAGTTTCAACTTAAACTATATTGAATTGGATTTGCCTTTTACTTACAAGTTGAATGGTATTGATTTGCAGGCAGGGCCTTATTTGGGTTACTTACTCAATGCCAACACAAAAATTCAAAATAAATCAACACTGATTATAACGGAACTGGACAAGAGCAACTACAATAATTTAGATGCGGGTCTTTTATTCGGCCTTAATTTCAGATTGTCCAACAACCTTTATTTAGGTGCCCGATACGGCGTGGGTTTGGTCAATATTGCTCGTACAGATGCCGCAAGAGCCAGTTTGGGTGATGCAAGAAATTCGGTGGGTCAAATATCGGTTTCTTTCAAACTTTAAAAAGATATTAAGATAGTGTTATCGTAATTACTTAGCTTATATTTTTAAGGCTGTTCCAAAAGCTATGATATAGTTTTGTGAACAGCCTTTTTGTTTTGTTTTTCTTTATAAAATATTGGTAAACAAGCATTTATAGGAAATTATTGAGTAGTAACTTCTGCTTACTTTGCATTCAATAATTGATAAATGGACACCATCGAAATGGGTTTTTCAAGATAAACCGAAGCCCCTGCTTTCAATGCCTCCTCTCCTACCCCGATGGCACTCATGGCGATTATCTTAGGCTTGTTTTGAATATCATTTATGGTCGGAATAAGGTCAATGCCTTTACCGTCTGGCAAATTATTGTCTAATATGATGGCATCAAAAGAATGGGATTGTAGTAGCAGCATTGCTTTCTTCAAAGTTTCGGCACATGTCACCTCATAATGTCTTTTTATTAAAAATCTTTTAAGTAATCCGCTTAACTCTATCTCATCTTCAATTATCAAAATTCTATTATTCATGATTGTCTTAATTATTAAACAACTGTGTTATAAAAAAATCATGCCCACCAAATTTTGAGTTTATTCATTTTGAGCCATCCTACTGAGGGGGTCTTTCACGAAATCGCCCCGAATCGGGGATTTTTTTACCCAAACATGGACAAAAAAAAGACAAAAGCCACTGGTATATTCTTTTTACTAAACTATTTGAAACACTCAAAGTGTTTTCAACCTTTTTTTAAAAGAATTTAATTTAGAGATTTCAGATGAACTTTCATTTAAATGGAGAAGCGTTGTACATTTCAATCCCCCCGTACTGCCTTCTCCGTTTTTTTAATTTAACACATAGTCACATAGGGTACATAGTTTTTTGATTTACAATTATTTATATAATAAAACTATGTGTCCTATGTGACTATGTGTTAAATTAAAAATCAATATGCGTTACTTCCGTCATGAAGCGAAACCGTATCCACCCAATATTTCCCAATCGTATTAGTCACACTCAACAAATTTTCAAAAGAAGACGGTTTGACGATAAAAGAATTCGCACCCAAATCATAACATTGGCGAATATCCTCAGGTGATTTCGATGTTGTAAACATAACAACAGGAATATGCCGCCATTGCGCACTCGTTTTTATCTCCTCCAATATTTGCTTACCGTCTTTTCGAGGCATATTAATATCGAGGAGAATCAACGAAGGCATTGCTGCATTTTTTTTCAAATATTCAAGCAATTCGACACCATCTTCCACAAAATCAAGCGTACAGGTCAAATTATTTTCTTCAAAGGCTTCTTGAAGCAACAGCCTGTCATCGGCATCGTCGTCGGCAAAGACAACTAAGTTTGTTTTTTTCTTATTCGGCATTTATCAACATTTATTTTACGTTTGATTAACTTTTTCAAATACTATTTTTTGTCATCCTGACAAAAAAGTACACGATACTAAGCTCTAAAAGTAGGTATTTTGATGGTAAAAGTAGAACCTTCATCTGGACGGCTCTCAACCGATATCATCCCCTTATGTAACTCCACAATTTTCCGACTAATGGCTAAACCAATGCCCAAACCATTGTACTCGTTTTTATGATTCAGTCTTTGAAATATTAAAAATACCTTTTGTGCGTACTCCTGTTCAAAGCCAATACCATTGTCAGCAATCGTCAGTACATGATACGGCTTTTCGTCTATCAATTCTGTTGTACCTGTAAAAACCAAGCGCGGTTTTCGCTCTGAATGCTTGAATTTCAAGGCATTATCAATCAATTGTTCAAAAAGTAAGAACAAATGTTCGCGATAGCCCTCAACAGTTATATCCCCTTCAATCGTGTATTTTGCCTTTGAAGCCTTGACAATATCTCGTTTTTCTGTCCAAACCGCTTCGATGATTTCAGAGATATTTACGGCTTCAATAGCATTTTTATTTTCCTGATTGAGGTTGGCAAAAGCCAAAAATTCATTCAATAATTCCTGCGAATCGGCAGCAAAAGCATTGATTTTTTGAATAGATTTCAGGTCATCCCCCCCCTCAGTATTTTCCCCTTTTTTCAACTTATTTTCATAACGAGAGCTAAAAAGCCTGATTTTCCGAAGTGGTTCTTGAAGATTATGCGTCAAAGTAAAGGCGTATTGGTCGAGTTCCCGATTGGCTTTATTGAGTTCATGCACCTTTTCTTCAAGGCTTTTTTTCGCTTTTTCAACAAATAACAGCTGCCGATAAATAATCCACATGGTTGTGACAATAATGATGGTGGCACAAATAATGTCTATGAGTAAAAACCGAGGCGACGAAACAGCATATTCTCGTTGCAATCTGATATCCGCTGCTTTTTTGTCTTGTTGTAAGTCTTTAAGGTTTTTTATTGTTCGCTGCAAACTATCCATCAAAAGTTTTCCTTCGTGAATCAAACTCACTTGAGTACTGTCCAGCGTTTTCACTTCTCTCGTTTTTATGGTGTGTACAATATCCCAGACATTATCAATTTTCGCAATAGCCAAACGCCGTATGGAATCAATATAAGGAATTTGTTCCATGGATTTCCGGGCTTCTTGTCTTATATCCAATAGATTTCTGTGTACAGTAAATCCTGCCGTTTTCTGATCTAACAAAAAATCGGTGTTTCGGGTTAACAAATAACCTCGTGAACCAGATTCAGCATCTTTTAGACAAGAAATAACGTCCTCCAACTTTAAAGCAAATTCGTTGTTTCGATTAATGGTTTCGCTCGATTCGACCAACGAAACCAACCGATTGTACGCCATTGTCGCCATTGTAATGAGGATGCCCAATACAATCACGCAAAAGATTAAAACTTGTTTTAACGTCAATTTTTTATTCATAACATTATTTGTAGCCCAAGGTGTGGATAAAAAAACACTAATTGAGTATTATTTTCTACATATTGGGTAAATAAAACCATAAAGTGTGTATATTTCGGTGGAATACTATTTTTAGTGAAAATCTTAACGGTAAAGTTAATCAAAAAGAAGTTTGATTTATATGTTTAAAAACACACAACAACAGTCTTTAAGGCAAACAATGAAATTGTCGCCGCAACAGATTCAGATGCTCAATCTGTTGCATTTGCCTGTTTTAGAATTAGAGCAAAAAATTAAAGATGAAATTGAAGACAATCCCGCTTTGGATTATAGTGATAACTCAGATACTGACGACAGCCCTCAAAACGAAGACAGCAATTTCGACGATGAGACCCCCAAAGACAATACTGATGATTTAACACCCGATTATGATATATACGAAGATACACCGTATGATGGTTTTAGCAATACACAAGAGGTAAAATATGAAAAACCCGTCGTACAAACCGCCACTTTTCGAGAAAACCTGAAAGAACAGTTGCACTTGCGACGCATTGACCCAAAGCTCCAAACGTATGCAGAATATTTGATTGATGCGATTGATGACGATGGTTATTTGCATCGGTCGCTCGAATATATTATTGATGATTTGGCGTTCAGCATTGGCGTTTATGTCGAAGAAGACGTGCTTGAAAAAGCCCTTTTAATCGTCCAACAACTTGAACCCGTGGGCATTGGCTCTCGAAACGTGCAAGAATATTTGATGTTGCAACTGCGTGAAAAAGCCCGTACAGGGGCAGATGTGAGCGTGGCATGTGCTGTTGTTGATGATTTTATGGCTGATTTGGGCAATCATCAATACGAAAAAATACAAACGGCACTTGAAATAGACAGCGAGGCATTGAAAGGTGCTTTGGAAATCATCAGTTCTTTGAACCCAAAACCTGTGAGTGGCATTTCAACTGTGAATGACACAACACCTGTGATTGCGCCCGATTTTATTGTCATAAATACTGAGGGGCAGCTTGAAATCACCGTTTTAGGCATCAATACGCATAAGATAAAATTGAATCCCAATATGCTCGAAACGCTCGAAGCCCTTGAAAAAGCACCTAAAAAGAACACGGAAAACCGCAATGCCGCCCAATATCTGAAAAGTAAAATTGGCTCGGCACAATGGCTCATCACGGCTTTGGAACAACGGGCGTATTCGTTGACAAGTACCATCGAAACCATTGTTTCGCTGCAAAAAACCTTCTTTTTTTCCGGTGATTTTAAAAAACTACGCCCCATGATTTTAAAGGACATTGCAGACCGTGTGGGCTTAGATGTGTCCACGATTTCGAGGGTGACAAGCACCCGTTACGTGCAAACAGATTTCGGTATTTTCTCCCTAAAAGCTCTTTTTACTGAGGGGGTCTTGACCGACGACGGCAACATCGTGTCGAACCGCGCCATTCAAGAAACAATTGTAGAAATTATTGAAAACGAGGATAAAACCGACCCGTTGAATGACCAACAAATCACCAATATACTCAATGAAAAAGGCTATACGGTGGCACGTAGAACGGTCGCTAAATATCGGGAAAATTTGAATTTTCCTACGGCTCAATTGCGTAGGGTTTTAGCTTAACAATCACTAAATCATAGAAAAATGCACAAAATATTAGTCATAGACGACGACATGGACATCTGTCATTTGCTCAAAAAGTTCCTCTCAAAGAACAACTATGAGGTGATGACAGCGCACAATGGCGAAATGGGTTTGAAGATATTGGATGACATGCAACCCGATTTGGTCATGACCGATTTCAGATTGGGCGACATGGATGGCAGCGAAGTCATTACGGCTATTAAATCAAGAATGCCGCATGTGCCTATTTTAGTCATAACAGGATACAGTGACATACGTATTGCCGTCAATGTCATGAAGTTAGGCGCATTAGACTATATCACAAAACCGCTGTTGCCGCAAGAGATTTTGATGACGATACAAAGGGCGATTGTCGTTTCCAGTTTTTCAAACAAAGAACAATCCAGCTCTGACGAAACACAAAATGAGACCCCCTCAGTAAAAACGGATGAAAAAGCATCTAAAATTTCAAAACCCTCTTCAAAGTCCAAAAATGGTTATATTGAAGGTAAAAGTGTCGCCGCACAAGCCCTTTTGAGGCAAATTGACCTCGTGTCACCGACCAATTATAGCGTTATTATTTATGGTGAAAGTGGGTCGGGAAAAGAAATTGCTGCACGTATGATTCACGACAAAAGCCCGCGTGCCAATATGCCTTTTGTGGCGATGGACTGTGGTGCGATACCCAAAGAATTGGCAAATAGCGAATTGTTCGGGCATGAAAAAGGGTCGTTTACGGGTGCGATTGGTCAAAAAATCGGACTTTTTGAAATGGCAAACGGTGGTACGCTTTTTTTAGATGAAGTATCGAACCTCACGTATGATGTTCAAATATCGCTTTTGCGGGTCGTTCAAGAGCGCAAACTCAAACGCATCGGGAGCAACAAAGAGATAAACCTCGATGTCCGCATCGTTGTAGCAAGTAATGAACGACTGTCAGAAGCGGCTCGAAAAGGGAAATTTCGGGAGGATTTATACCATCGTTTCAATGAATTCAGTCTTGAAGTGCCGCCTTTGCGGGAACGCAACACCGATATTATGTTGTTTGCGGATTATTTTTTAACACAAATCAGTAGCGATTTGGGTCGAAAAATGCTCGGTTTTGAGTCAGAAGTAGAGAAAGTTTTTCAATCTTATCCGTGGTATGGCAATATCAGAGAGTTGAAAAACATCATTAAACGAGCCGCTTTGTTGTCAGATGGCGAATGGGTGCAAGCGAAAGCGCTACCTTTTGAAATCGTCAACCATGAAAAATTGGCTTTTGGTATTCCCGAAAATGAAGCGGATATGATTGTGGAACAAACACCGTCTCGAACCCATCATCAGCCTGCGAATATGGTTTATTCAGCACCTCAAACACAGCCACAACCGCAGCCGTTTAACTTGAAATCGGCAGCACAAGATGCTGAATATGAAGTCATTATGCAAACTTTACAAAATGCAAAATTCAATAAAAGTAAAGCCGCGGAATTGCTCGGCATAGACAGAAAAACACTTTATAACAAATTAAAAAAATTAGGCATTGAATAAATATTGACACATGAGGGAACTATTAATGGCTTTCCAACAAGCTGACTCTCCTATCGGCTATCTCATTTTTAATCGAAATACTGAGGGGGAGGATTGGATTTGTTCGGAAGCAAACGAGTGTGCATCTGCTTTTTTGGAAAAACCAGAACTCATATCGAAGACAGAAACAGATATTTTCGGAACATCTCTTCTCGATGTTCCGAATACTGCAACAATCCATATACATGACAATAGATGGTTGTCCGCCGCTGTGATGAACGGCTCAACGGAAGCTGTTCGCATTGTTGTTTTAACCGATATTACAGCACAAGAAAGCCGTTTGAAAACACTTGAAAAAAAGGTCGTCCGACTTAAAAATTCAAACAAAGATTTGGAGCATTTTGCCTACGTCGCTTCCCATGATTTGAGAGAGCCGCTGCGTAAAATCATTGCTTTTAGCGAACGTTTGAACAAAAAATATGCAGCTGTCCTAGAAGGCAACGGGTTGATTTATCTCGATCGGATGATTGACGCAACACAACGTATGCAGATGTTTATTGATGATTTATTGCTGTTTTCACGGTTTTCACGCGATACTTCCGAAAAAACAGCCGTGGATTTGAACGGCATACTGAGGGGTGTGTTGTCCGATTTTGAGATGCAAATTGATGGTAATAAAGCCGTTGTTGATGCTCAAAAATTACCAACTATAAAAGGTATCAAAACCCAAATGGCACAGCTTTTCCAAAACCTTGTGGGCAATGCCTTGAAGTTTAAAAACCCGCACGTACCGACACACATTATTATATCGTGTATTGAATCAAAAAATGATTATCAGATTACCGTCAAAGACAATGGCATTGGTTTCGATGAAGCCGATGCGGAACGTGTTTTTACCCTTTTTCAAAGGCTGAACGGTCGTTCCGAATATGAAGGAACAGGTATGGGTTTGGCGATTTGTAAGAAAATTGTTGAAAATCATGGGGGTACAATTATCGCACAAGGAAAGCCTAATGAAGGTGCTGAATTTACGATTGTTCTGCCTAAATAACGATACATTATTTACACAAATTACATGAAAAATATCAAATTACTCATAGTTGACGACGACAAAGACGATTACTTTCTCGTGACCGACCATTTGAATGATATTGAAGAATACCACTTCGATATGACTTGGGCAGCGACGTATGATGACGGTTTGAAACAGATAAAAGAAGGCAATTTTGACATCTGCCTTGTTGATTTTTTATTAGGTCAAAAAACAGGTTTGAACTTGTTGCGTCAAGTGCGTGACTTAGAAATTGAGACCCCTATTATTCTCTTAACAGGCAGAGGAAACAAAGAAGTTGACCGTGAAGCTACATTGTTGGGTGCAACAGATTACTTGATAAAAAGCGATTTGAATGCCGAAACGTTGGAACGGAGTATTCGTTACGCCCTCACACATGCGCAAGCACTGAAAGCCGTGAAAGCGAATGAACGTTTGTATCGCAATATTTTTAACCGTTCAAGAGACATGATTTATTTGGCAGATACAAGTAACGGCATTTTTATAGATGTCAATGAACGTGGGACAGACATATTCGGCTATACTCATGAAGAGTTTATGCAGATGAAAACCGCTGATTTGTTGTATGACAAAATGGAGCGCAAGAACATCACTAAAATTCTATTCGAAACAGGTGAATTACGCGATTGTGAAACGACTTTTGTCAATAAATGGGGCGAAAAAATGATTTGTATTATCAATGGCATCATTTATACTGAGGGGGGGGTAATTTATCATCATGGCTCCGTTCAAGATGTTACGGCGATCCGTTTGCTCGAACGGAATCGTTTGAATTTAGAAAAAATAGCCGCCACAGGTCGTTTTACAAGGGCTTTGGCGCATGAAATACGCAATCCATTGACCAATATTGACCTTTCCGTAGAGCAATTAGGGCTCGAAAACAAAGACGATGAGTTGACGTATTATTTCGACATCATCAAACGCAACAGCCACCGCATCGGCAAATTGATAACCGAATTGTTACAAACGGCGAATCCTGCACACATCGAACTCAAAAAACACCGCGTCAATGACCTCGTTGAAAAAGCGGTTGAGACGACATCTGATAGGATTTTATTGAAAAATATTAAAACCCTTAAACACTACACGTCTGGAAATCCATTTATCCATGCTGATGACTCAAAATTGCAAATGGCATTGACCAATCTCATCATCAATGCCGTTGAAGCGATGAAGGAAAACGAAGGTATTTTGACCCTCACTACCGAAATTCAAAACACTTCTTGCCATATTACCATCGAAGACAATGGCTGCGGCATGACACCAGAGCAACAAAACCGCTTGTTTGAACCCTATTTTACAGCCAAATCTAAGGGTTTGGGTTTAGGTATGACGACTATTATGAACATCGTTCAAGCACATGGAGGGCAACTGCTGTTTACCTCTGAGCTGCACAAAGGCACACGCTTCCTACTTACATTTCCTATCTAATAACGCCATTTTGTCCTAAAACTGGCTCAATTCTCTACACTTTGGGGAACAAATTACTCATTTTCTCACGAAAATGGGTTGGTCTGTTTTTTTTATTATTAGAGACAGAGGCAAACACAAAAACATATTTTTAATCATTACAGGAGCCTTTTGGCAAAACAAAAAACAACACCTAATCACTTTATTATCACATGTAAGCTCGAATAATTAAACACAGAAACTTTTTTTATTTTTTATAAAATTATTTTTTAACAAATTATTTTCCTTTTAAACTAAAATTTTAAGTCCAATGACATTTAAATCAAAAATCAGCCGATTATTCCTTTTCTCAATCCTTTCATTATCTATCGTTGCTTGCAACAAGGATAACTCATCTTCGCCAGGTCAAGTCAATTTTGAAGTAACCGACGCACCATTTGATGATGTTGAAGTTCAAAGCGTTTTTGTCACCGTCACGGCTATCAAGGTGGATGGCAAAGCCATTGACAATTTTAATGGCAAAACGACTTTCGACATTGCGGCGTATCAACGCGGACAAGTAAAAGGATTGGGTAGCACCAATTTGCAATCAGGCACGTACAGCAACGTCACACTCGTACTCGACAACAACGCCGACCAAAGCGGAAATGCGCCAGGTTGCTACGTTTTGACAAAATCGGGTGAGAAAAAAGCCATCGCAGCGGCTTCTGCAACATCAGAAATCGTTTTGAATGGTCAGTTCAAATCTTATGCAGACAAAAGTTCGACGGCAGTTATGGACTTCGACTTGCGTAAAACCATTGTCGCTAACGGTTCAACTGGCTACAAATTTGTCAGCAACAGTGAAATGACAAATGGTATTCGCATCATGGAAAAGTCTCAAACAGGCGTTATTAAAGGCTCAACAGCCGATGCGTCAGCCACATCAAGCGAAAAAATCGTTGTGTATGCCTACAAAAAAGGTACTTACAACAAGGCAACGGAGTTTCAAGGACAAGGCAGTTCTGCTGTTCAATTCAAAAATGCCGTAACGAGTACTGTGGCTTCAAACGGTTCTTATGAACTACATTTCTTAGAGCCTGGTGATTATGAATTGCACTGTATTTCGTACAAAGACACCAATAAAGACGGTAAGTTAAAGATTCAAGGTGAATTTCAAGCCAGTCTTTTAGGCAGTCTGAACATCTCTGCTTTGAGTGTCACAGCAAACGCAACGGTCACAGCCAATATCAATATGACGGCTGTTGTACCTTTCTAAAGAGATATTCATTTTTTCATTGTAATAGTTTCGTGTTAATAAAATTGTGTCCTTTCAATCGTGCGAAACGCTACCGAATTTGATTCGGTAGCGTTTTTTTTATCACTCACTTTTTTTCTTCTACTGATTTCGTATTCAATTTCCTCTCTACAATTTTTATGCTTTCAGTTGTTGGCAAATTTTCGGGCATCGTTCCGCCAAGTTCTTCAATCGTTTTTCGGACTTTTTGACCAACTTCATAATGTGTTTCATTGGCTTTTTCCTTGCCTTGAATATTTTCACGTCGCAATTTTTCTTCTGCTTGGGTTGCACGAAATAAGTTTGCTGCCAGTTCTGTACTGCCCATGTGGTCTAAAATCTGTTGGCTTTTTTCAGTCCTTTTCGCAAATGAATCCCTTTGGTATCTAATCCGCCGTACAAGCCTTGATAGCCATGATTTTGAAAAATAGCATAGTCAATGGACTCAATAACACCTGCATTCTTGGCTGCTTCTGCCAGTTGACTATTGTGTGAACGCAACTCGTTGCGTAAAAAAAGCCGTTTTTCTTCCTCAGAACTTAGGTTATTGTATTGTTCCGTTTGTTGCAACTCTTGCAAACGCGTTTGAACAGCAAAATAAGTTTGCCCCAAGGCAACAACTTCTTTATTTGGGTCAGCATTTTGGACAATGAGGTAGCAAGCATATCGAGATAGCTTGATGCTATTCATCTTGCGTTTAGCATTAGAACCAATATTGACCATCTCGTGGACTTGCACGAAATGGTCATCTACGAGTTGATTACTTCCTTCACAAGCGTTTTTAGCTTTGTCTATGACAGGTTGGAAGTTCCTAAATTCGTTATAATCAAGCGTTTTTGATAGTCTCCTTGCACTCCAAAACTCCTGACCGTTTTCATCTATTTCTTTGATTTGCTCAAAAATGCTTTGATTGGTTTTTGGTAATTTTTTCATAATAGTTGTTTTTAGTTTTTAAATTATTGGCTAAAGTTGCGTAAAGTTATAACTTATTTAAAATCAATACTTTAAATCGTGAATACCGCTTCAGTATTTTTTTAGTTTATTTTATCTTAACGCCTAAATCGTAATATTGCCACCAAAAACCTGCGTCGCAGGTCCACACAACCAAACGTTTTCAAAAAGCCCCCCCTCAGTATTTTTACTAAAATGCACTGCCAATTGCCCACCTTTTGTCTTAATCGGCACGTCTGTACCGCCCCCTGTTTTGAGATGATAAGCAATTGCCGCTGCCGTTACGCCTGTACCACATGAAAAGGTTTCGTCTTCAACACCACGTTCGTAAGTCGCTACTTCGATACCACGCTCCTCCCCCTCTGGGGGTTGGGGGGAGGGGGCTATTTCAACAAAATTGACATTCACGCCCTCTTTTGCGAAACGTTCAGAGTAGCGGATTGCTCGCCCGTTGTCATAAATATTGATGTTCGTCAAGTCTTCTACAAGAACAACGTAGTGCGGTGAGCCTGTATTCATCAAAAAATAGTCGTTGCCTTGTTCGATGCTGTTAATGGCTACGTCTATCATTTTTAACTCAACCCACACCCCCGACCCCAAAGGGGAGAGCGTCACACCTTTTGGGGGTTGGGAGGCAACAACCGCTTCGTGTGCGCCATCTATGGCTAAAAACGTGCATTTTTCCTTGAAAACACCTAAATAATGGGCAAAAGCCGTCAAACAACGTCCGCCATTGCCACACATAGACCCCTCAGTACCATCGGCATTGAAATAGACCATTTCGAAGTCGAAGCCTTCTTTTTTTTGCAAAAACATCAAACCATCGCCACCGATGCCAAAACGTCTGTCGCAGATTTGACGGATGGTTTCGGTGTCCTTTTTAGTTAAATACGTGGTTTCACGTTGGTCAAGTAGGACAAAATCGTTGCCTGTGCCTTGATATTTGAAAAATGGAATTGTCATTATTTGTTAATGATGAATGATGAATTATAAATGATAAATTTGTAAAACGTTGACTATCAATTAAATAACGCATATTATCCTCTTTATACTGAGGGGGTGATTTACTGCGTAAAGAATTACAAAAGCCCCATGCCTAAGGCGATGGCTAAAAGAAAAATCATAATGGTCACTGCGCTTTGTACAAAGCCAAAAGTCACTTTTTTCAAGGCTTTACTGCCCAAATATGCGCCTGTGAAAGCGGATAAGACTGCAACAATTAATAACGTACTGTTTTGTTGAAAGTCTATTTTTACAAAACGGCTGAAATAAACTGACAGCCTTGTGAAGTCTATTAAACACGCAATCATCACACCTGTTGCGATAAAAGCTTCTTTTGTCAAACCTGTTTTTAATAAAAAAGCACTGCGTAACGCGCCTTGATTACCCGATAAGCCGCCAAAAAAGCCGCTTAGAAGTCCGCCAAAATACAATTTATCTTCTTTGAATTGTAGGTTTTTTAAAGACGGTAAAATTTCAAACAAAGCAAAAACCACCATTAAAGCAGCAATAATGAGCTTTAAAGGTGTTATTTGACATACTTTTTGACCAATGTTGTAGGCGTATAAAACAGTCGTATCTGGAATAGACATCAACACTTGTGCGCCTATAAATGCACCGACGATGGCGGGTAAACCGAATTTTAAACCAATTGTCCAATTCACGTTTTTACCCACCAAAACCATTTTGAAAAGGTTGTTGAGCAAATGAACAATGCCCGACAAAGCTATGGCGACTTCGATGGGGAAAAATAAAATAAGCGTTGGCGTTAATATCGTTCCTAAGCCAAAACCTGAAAAGAATGTCAACAGTGAAGCCAATGCCGCTACGATTCCAATAATAATTATTTCCATTTATAAGTCGCCTTTTTTCAACTGTTTAAACGCAGAAGCAACGGCAGAAGCATTGACAAAAATGATTTTAGCATAAAATTCATGCCGTTCGCCTGTTTCGCTGTCAATGACTAAAACGCCTTTGGCTTTGTTCTTTTTTTCGTCGTAAATGATGGAATTGACAATGGATTGCGGACGAATCGTCAACTTTTTAGTTGCAAAAGCGGCAGGTAAGGTGCTGGATTGAGACGAAAAATAGGCACTAAACGGGCAGCCATTCATGCACATATTGCGGTAATTACAAGCACTGCGGTTGCCCAAAGGCTGCGTCAAATTAGCTGCACGACCCATCGTGATATGACGATTCGGGAATACCTTTTTTAATTGGTCTCTCACCGATTTTTCAACCACATTCATAGCCATCGGCGGCTGCATGTGTTGGTCTGGAAAGTGCGCCAAACCCAAATTTTCACCTGAAATACCGACAAATTTTTCTACATAGTCATACCATTTTTCTATGTCTTTGTAGCGAATAGGCCAGTCCGCCTCTACCCCTTCGCGGAGGTTGGCTTCAAAATCTGTATCACTTAAACGGTAACATTGCCTTGCCCACAAAATAGATTTTCCGCCTATAATATTGGGTCGAAACCAATCAAAACGCTTGGTTTCGGTATAAGACGCATCTGTATCTTTGAACCAATAATCCTTTGTTCTCTCCGAAAAATAGGGTTTTCTTGTTTGGATATAGTATTCTTTTTGCTCTGTCAACGTCCGTTCCTCTCGGTGTTCATACGCCCATGGGTCGAGATTGGCTTGTCCATAACCTGTAATATGTTCTAAGGGTTTACCTCTGTCAAGTATCAACGTTTTAAGTCCTCGTTCCGTCAACTCCTTTGCAGCCCAACCGCCGCTGATGCCTGAACCGATGACGATGGCGTCGTAAGTATGCCTTTTTGTTGATTCACTAAGATTTACCATATATTACCGTTGTGTTTTTGATTGATACGAAATGCAAAGAAACAAATTTTTAGTCTTTCTCTTTTTGGGTCAAACGGCAAATAATACTGAGGGGGTAGTTTTTTGTCCCAAAACCCAACTTTCCCAAAGAAGCAACGTACTTTTGCCGTAGTGGATAGTTGATAATGGATAACGGATAATGCCTATTACCCATTATCTTTCTATCCATTATCAACTATCAACTATCAATTATCAATTAATTTATGAATATCCTCATCATCGGCGGCGGCAATATGGGTTTGACTTATGCCCAAGCCTTCCTCCGTTCCCACGTTACGACTCGCGAACAGTTAATGATTTTAGAGCATCTGGCAGACAAAGCGGCAGAGTTGCGAAAACTCAATCTCGGTACGGTTTATCTCGATGCAAAAGATTGTATTTCTAAGGCAGATGTCATCATTTTGGCAGTAAAACCACAGGATTCTGCGGCACTTTTTGCCAAATTAAAAGAAGCCACGACACCTGACCAAGTATTTTTAACCATCATGGCAGGTGTTAAAATCAAGAACATTCAAGAGGCTTTGGGTGTCAAAAAAGTCATTCGCGCGATGCCTAATTTACCTGCTCAAATCGGTCAAGGCATGACGGCTTTTACTTCCGCAGACGATGTCACTCGCCTCGAATTGGTCATGGTACAAAACCTTTTAGCGACAACAGGTAAGACGGTTTATGTCGAATCCGAAAATATGATTGACGCAACAACAGCGATTTCAGGCTCTGGCCCCGCTTACGTTTATTATTTCATGGATGCGATGATGCAAGCGGCACGTCAAATGGGTTTTTCAGAAGCGGAAGCGGAATTGCTTGTGGTTCAGACATTTACAGGGGCAGTTGACCTTTACAACAAGTCAAATTTGTCTTGTGCGGACTGGATTTTGAGGGTTTCATCACGTGGCGGCACGACTGAAGCGGCGATTAACTCGTTCAAAAACAATACTTTACATCAAGATATCATTGATGGCGCGGTAGCGGCTTATAATCGGGCGGTTGAGTTGGGTAAGTAATCGGACTTAACTTTTCAAACCATTTTTTGTCATTCTGAGGAAAACCAACACCTACCAGTGTCGTCTTAAACAGAATAACGCGAGCAAGTAAGGCGGTGATTTTGAATCACCGCCTTACTAAAAACACAACGCGTCATTAGTAACGCAGTGAAAGAATGACAAAAAATGGTTTAAAATACTTGCAAATGAAAAACGAATTGATTCCTTTTGAGGGAAAAGAGCTTAGAAAAATTTGGCACAATGACGAGTGGTATTTTTCCATCGTGGATGTTATTGAGGTTTTGACAAATAGTCCAAGCCCTAAAACCTATTGGGCAAAATTGAAAAAAAAGCTCTCCGAAGAAGGCGCAAACCAACAGTTCCGAATTTGGGAACTGTTGAAAGTACCCAGTTCCGACGGTCGAAAACGCCCAACTGACTGCGCTAATACTGAGGGGTTACTAAGAATTGTCATGTCTGTTCCTTCCCCCAAAGCGGAACCGTTGAAATTATGGTTGGCACAGGTAGGCGCAGAACGCATCCAAGAAACAGAAGACCCTGAACTCTTGACAGAACGCCAAGCAGAACTGTACAGAGCCAAAGGATATTCCGAAGAATGGATTGCCAGACGTGTCCAAACCATTGAAACGCGAAAAGCATTGACCGAGGAATGGAAAAATAGAGGCGTTACAGACAACCAAGAATACAGCATTTTGACGGCGACTATTTCAAAGGGAACGTTTGGATTGACACCCAAGGAATACAGTCAATTGAAAGGCTTAGAGAAACAAAACTTGCGTGACCACATGACACCGATGGAGTTGATTTTGACCGCATTTAGTGAAGAAGCGACACGGCAGATTACCATCCGAGACGAGGCAAAAGGGTTTAATGAAAACCACGAAGCCGCGCAATTAGGTGGTCAAATAGGTGGTAAAGCCTTGAAAAGTTACGAACAAGATACAGGATTAAAGGTCGTATCACCGTCTAATTTTTTGAATTTAATCAGTCATAAAGACAAACCTTCAGAATTGCCAGAAGGAGAAGGCAACTAAATATTCTATTTTGGCACGAAATTTCGAGCAATAAAGGTTCAATCATTAGTTTATTTTGGTTGAACCTTTTTTTCATATTTACCCATGTCCATATCTAAAAATTCAAAACCAATAATGACTTTCTCATTTACAAAATCTCTGTGCATCCTCCTTGTTTTTGCTGTATTTATCCCCATTTTTGCTCAAAAAGCATCGTTTTCCCTTGTTCCTAAATGGGAAAAAGGCGAAACGCACCGTTTTGAATTGAGCAAAGGCAAACAGATTTTTCGAGGCACACAGCAATCCATCGAAAACGAAAGCCGCCAAATCGTTACCTTAAAGGTCATCGAGAAAACACCCAAAGGCTATACGCTTTCAGCCCTTTACGAAAATACTTTTGGCAGTTCTGAAGCCATTGATGTGCGTTATGCTATTGGACAAAACGGTGATTTTCAAGGCATTATCAATATCCGCGAAGTGCAACAATCATTTTATCACATCTTCGACAACTTAACGGCTGTTGCTGCGGCGAACCCCTCAGTATCGAAGTCGGTTGGCGAGATGCGGCAGTTTATGACATCGGATAGCTATTTGACGAACAGCGTTTTTCAAGAATTGGTACTCATTCATCAGTTTTACAATAATACCTTTACGGTGGACAGTCTTGAAAAATACGAGACCAAATTGCCTAATTTATTCAATCCCAAAGGCGCACCTATCAATGCTCATGCAACGCTTTTGGCAAAACGAGACGGCGCATTGGCGTATATTCGACACACTGTTGAACCCGATTTAGCCGCCATAAAACAAGAAGCTACGCATTATATGAATGTGATAAGTGGCTCAAGCCCTTCAAAATTATCGGCGACGACACAAGCCGTTTCACTGCTCAATGAAGCCGTTTTTGATGATTATGTGTTTGATGAAGACTTTTGTGCTTTTAATGTGACGAGTGGCTGGATAGCTGCATTTCAGCGTAAGCGCACGATTATAGAGAACGATGTGAAGACAGTAGAATTTGTGTTTTTGAAGGAAACACGTTGAGCATGATGATTTTTTGTCATTTTTGCAGGACAATATTATTTCTGGCTTTTTACATTTTCAAATATTCACCACGCATCAAATTTCGACAATATGAACTTCAATAAAACACTGATTCTACACGCCTTATTTTTACTTTCATCCCACTGTTTGAATGCCCAATGGGAAAAAATGGGCAGTCTGTACGGCGGCACTTTCCATGTTTCTTCCGACAGCAATAGGCTTGTCGCTTTTAGTTTATATGGTACAAATTATGTGACTGCCGTTTCTTTAGACACTGGAAAGACGTGGACGCATATGACCAAACCGACAGGTTCTTTGGGGTATATTTTTGAATATTATGTGCAAGGCACTAAAATCTTTGCGATGCACCGCAACAGCGTTGTGGTGTCAAAAGATGATGGCAAAAGTTGGACAGAGATACCGAGACCCCATCCCAATAATAAAAATACGCAGATGGTCGCCGACGGCAACAATATGTATCTCTTAGCAGGCGTAGATACTTTTTTTGTGTATAAATTTGAAGACTCTACCAATACTTGGGTAAACCAAAGTTTTTTTCCCGAAAATACAGTTGGGATAACTTTCACATCCACTAAAATCTATGCCCTCACGCCCAATGGTTTTTATACAACAAATAAACAAACCATTAATTGGGTCAAATACAATGCCCCCTTTGTGCCTGATTTAAATGAAGAGATTGAAGTGGCAAAATTGTCCGCTTCGGGCGAGGCGGTCTGTGCTATCAATCATCTGGGTGACGCATTTGCCTCAAAAGATGCGGGAAAAACGTGGAAAAAGATTGTCCTAAACGATACCCGATTCAATCAAGTGGCTTTATTCAAAAATGGTAAAGTTTTTCTAAAACGGTCAGGGGGTGTTTGGGTGAGTAACGATACAATGACGACTTGGCAGCAATTGGATAAAGGATGGGTCAATTCTTACCGATACAGGCGTTATAAAAATGGCTTAACTTTAATGGGTAATACGCTCATTGCCAATACAGAATCTTCACAATCCACAGATTTCAGCATTGCAAATGGTATGATGAAGATGGATATAACGGAACAAGAATGGCAATATTTGCCGACAAGCCCTATCGCACATCTCAATATTACCAATTTGAACCGGTCAGGCAATGCGATAATAGCAGCGACTAAGGAAGGATTGCTTTATAAATCGACTAATTCAGGAAAGACTTGGACTCCGATGCCTATACCCCCGTTAAAAGTCCAACTCGGTTTTCCAAATTCAAGAGACTTGATAACAAAAGACAGTTTTATCCTCTTTCATGGTGCATTAGACATACCACCCAATTTTGGCTTACAAACAACATCCGTGGTTTGGTCTTCTGATTATGGCAAAACATGGCAAAACCCAAGTAGTATGAACCCTTTTGGTAGCCATTTTTTTCAAGGTGATACCCTTTATATTTCTCAGCCTGGTGGCACTTACGCTTCTTTGCCCCCTTATACTTCATCATATTGGGTCGCCCCAAGCGACTTTAGACCTCATTTTGTGGTCAAAGACCAATATATCGTTGGTTACAATTGGAGATATGACATTCTCATTACCAATAAAACAGGGCAAATATTGGTGCCCTCAGCTTTAAATGTGGATTATATTCGAGATATGATTGTACACAATGACCATATTATCATGATGCGCTATGATTCTATCTATATTTCAGCCAATAATGGTTTTAACTGGCGGTCTAAAAAAGTAACAGGCGCAAATTTTTTAGCTTATATGGCGTCATTCAACAATACCCTTTTAGTTGTGGACAATAACAATAAAGCTTTTGCATCAAACGACAATGGCGAAACGTGGGTCGCTTTTAAATCTGGGTTGCCAAGTGAAGTTAATGGACATGACAATGGCGAATCGGGTCATTTGGTGGATAGCAATTATGTTTATATCATGTTTAGAGATATCGGTATTTTTCGTAGGTCTATTGCAGATTTTAAAGTCAGTTCTATTGCGGGTAAAGTTTTTAATGACAAAAACAATAATGGCATTCAAGAGATTGGTGAAGAGCCCTTAAAAAACGTTTTAATCAAAACATCTTCTTCAAAAGTATATACCGTTTCTGACAGCTTGGGCAATTACTACTTACAAGCAGAACTCACAAAAGATGATACAGTGCGCGTTGTTTTGCCTTCCCTATTTGCCACTTCTAAGCCCGATTTTTACATTTTACAAGACCGTGATTCAAGTAAAAACTTTGGCATTCATTTTTTAACCGATATTAAAGACCTAAGTGTAACCGCAACAGCCGTCGGACCGACACGTCCTGGATTCAATAACACCCTCGTTCTGACTGCTGAAAATAAAGGGACGGTTACACAAAATGCAACCGTTACTTTGGCTTATGATAATCGCGTACAATATCAATTTGCCACCCCAACACCTTCAAGCAATACCCCTCAGTATCTGACTTGGAATTTCCCCAATTTTCTTCCTTTTGACAAAAAAGACATTAAAATTGAGCTTAAAACCCAGACAACGGTACCCCTCAGTACAAAACTCACCCATGTCGCTCAAATCTTACCCATCACGAATGATACGATGATTCAAGACAATACGGATTCATTGCGCATAATCGTCGTGGGTTCTTACGACCCGAATGACAAAAGTGTCAATCAAAAAGATGTGGATGTGAAACAACTCAGCAACCCTCTGCCTTTGGTTTACACCATCCGTTTTCAAAATACAGGCACATTTCCAGCGACATTTGTTAGGGTTGTAGATACTTTGAGTCAGAATTTGGACATTGCCTCGCTTAAAGTGCTGTCATCAAGCCATTTGATGACATATAAGGTGAAAGGAAAAGGCATCATTGAATTCTTTTTTGATAATATCAATTTACCCGATTCTGTAAGCAATGAAAAAGCCTCGCATGGTTTTGTCAAATACAGCATAAAACCATTGAATTCTTTGAAATTGAAAGATGCCGTTAAAAATACCGCTTATATTTATTTTGATTTTAATACACCCATCAAAACCAATACAACTGAAAACCTTGTGGTGACTTTAACAAACCTCAAAAATGTGGTTGATATACCCACTATTACCCTTGCACCAAATCCAACTTCAAGCGAATTTTATTTTCAATTGCCAGATGAGGCAATTTCGCACAGTGATTTGCTGCATTTGAGCCTTATCAAGCCAACAGGTGAAACCGTTTTGAGACAATCTAAACATGCTGAAGTCATCAACAGCATAGATGTTTCAACTTTATCTTCGGGGTTGTATATTTTAAAAATTCAATTAGGAAATCAAACTTATGTAGGCAAAATCTTCATAACTCGTTGATAATGAACTACATAAATATTGATGGGTATCTAAATAAAAAAGACGATAAGGTATCAAGGTCTTATCGTCTTTCTTTAAATCAAAATACTGAGGGGGGCTGTTCACTCAAATATATCTTTCGCTGAAATATTAAAATCCGCCATAACAGGCATGGCGCTACAAACAGTATCACCAAAACAGATTTTGACATCTTCGATAGACGTATAGACTTCTACTTTTTTTATTTTTGGAAAAATAACCCATACGACTTGTACACCATTCTCAAAATATTCAATAATCTTCTCTTCAACTTCATTGATTTGATCATTTTTTGAAATAATTTCTATCACGAATGAACAAACCGTTGCCTCACCCGATGCCGAATCATCTACTTGTCCACCCGCTAAAATAGCAATATCAGCTCGCCGTGTTCTATTTATAGTCGGCAAATACATATCAACTTCACTCATTAAGATACCATCTTGAGCAAAAAATACCGTTTTATAAAACAGTTTGAGTAGTTTCCGATAGATGGCAAATTGGTTTCGGTTCATAGTACGGTCTGTTTTTTCAACAATACCTTCGTTCCATTCATATTTGAACGGGTCTTCCCTGTTAGAATACTTTTCAAGGAATTTTTCAAGACTTATCTTTTTTTTGATAGGACTTGGGTTTGATTGAACAAGTGTAGCTGCTGACATTTTTTTTTCTTTTTTACAAAAATAGTGCTTTTACAGCATTTTTACAAAGGCTAAAACAAACTCTCAATAATTTTATCCGCCGTCATACCTTCCGCTTCCGATTTATAGTTCGGAACGATACGGTGGCGCAACACATATTTAGCAATCGCTTGAACGTCTTCGATATCTGGTGAATATTTACCGCGAATAGCTGCATGGCATTTGGCACCCAAAACCAAATATTGCGAAGCACGAGGTCCCGCACCCCAAGAGATGTAATTGTTAACCATTGTTGTCGCTTTCGGGGTGTTTGGGCGTGTCTTGGATGTCAAACTTACAGCGTATTCCAACACATTGTCTGCAATTGGGATTTTACGAACCAATTGCTGAAAACCAAGGATTTGTTCACCTGTCACGATATGATTTAATTCAATTGCTTTTCCCGAAGTTGTAGCTTTTACAACCGCTATTTCTTCTTCGTAACTCGGATAATCCAAAGGAATATTAAACATAAAACGGTCAAGTTGCGCTTCTGGCAACGGATATGTACCCTCTTGTTCTATCGGATTTTGCGTTGCCAAAACGAAAAATGGCGATGGCAAAATGTGGCGTTGACCCGCAACCGTCACACTGCGTTCCTGCATCGCTTCGAGCAAAGCCGCTTGTGTTTTAGGCGGTGTCCGATTGATTTCGTCCGCCAAAACGATATTGGCAAACAATGGACCGCGGTTGAATTTGAAATGACGGTCTTCGCCCAAAATTTCAGAACCTGTAATATCGGAAGGCATCAAGTCGGGTGTGAACTGAATCCGTTTGAAATCCAAGTCCAAAACCTCTGAAATGGTCGAAACCAAAAGGGTTTTCGCCAAACCAGGCACACCGACGAGTAAACTATGACCATTGGAAAACAAAGAAATGATTACGGCACGGACGACTTCTTCTTGTCCGACAATCACTTTGCCTATTTCTTTTGTGAGGTTTTTGTAAGCCAATGCGAGCGCATCTACTGCTTCCACATCTGACTTATAAGCTGTTGTTACTGACATAATTTTGTCGTTAATCGTTATTGAGTTATAAAAATTAAGGATAAAAACGTCGGGGAGGTTTTGAAACCTCCCCGACGTTAGCACCTTGGCATATTGACAAATAATACTGATAAACGTTGCGAAAGGCGACTTTGTTTCACGAAAACAAGTCATTCGTCGGCTGTAAAAGTCTTATATCTTATTTACATTCCCAAACCCAATCCGACAAATCGTATTTTTTCTTTGTATAAGCAAAATGCCACCACTCGGTCCTGATGCCTTTGAAACCAACTTGCTCCATGACCCCCCTCAGTAATTGGCGGTTTTCTAAGACATTTTTAGGCAAATCCCTATTGTCAGAATGAGCCTTTGCGGTAAAATTATCAAATTCTGTTCCCATATCCAACTCTTTGCCTTCTTTATCCACGATTGTCAAATCAGCTGCCAAACCACGTGTGTGTTGCGACCCCTTCCACGGCGGCGTAACGTAACTCGGGTTCGGTACTTTGTCCCAAAGCCGTTGTTGATAGGGTCTTGGGCGATAACAATCAAACATCTTTAAGCCACCATAACCCTTGTCTTTCAATACTTTATGCGCTTTTGCCAATGCTTTTGCCGCTTCGGGGCGAAAAAAACAACGGGCGCAATCGTACATAACAGCCTTCGTAAAATTGTTTCTTGTGGCATAACGCATGTCTATTTTGATGGTATTGTCGAGTGCTGTGAGTTCAGTCCATTCTTTGGTATTGTAGTCTGCAACCGCCGTATTGCTCGGTTTTTGAGCACAACAATTTCCTAAAAACAAGCAACTTGCTATTAGTAATGACACAGGTTCGTGGAACTTCAAAAATTCCCCGAACCTACACAAAAATTCTTCTAAAATATTGATTATCATAAAATTACAATTCATCATTTATTCAACATCTTTTTAATTTCTTTATCAAAATCACTTTCAAACAATTGGTCTTGAATGACTTTATACTTTTCATATTCCAAAAATTATATCTATCTTAGACTCTCTCTATCCCTTCTTTTTGAACTACTCGAATTTTTCGAGTAGTTGAATCTTCAACCAATTCACCACTTTTAAAAATCTCTTTTAAATGGTAATTTATGGTCGGAATTTCAACACCAAACAATTCCGCAATCCGTTTTTGGCTCAACCAAAACGTTTCATCTTCAAATAAAACTTCAATTTTTACTTTGCCTTCTGATGTCGTATAAAGCAAAATGTCATTGAATTGTGGGTTGCCTTCCATATTAAGATTTTAAATTCAAATTATTGACTATCAATGAATTAAATTAAAATTAAACATTTATCTCCCCTCAGTATTGGCGCAAATATTTCAATTGGCTCTTGCAAAATTAAATCTCTAACAAAATGTAAAAGATTCATTAAGGGAATATAATTTCAGTTGGTTACAAATTGTAACCAACTCCTTTTCTCTATTTTTTAAAACTTTCAAATAATCTTAAGGTGAGGAATTCTCTCAAAATGTTTTCTATTTTCTGTTCGCAAAGGTTGCCTATGAGTCAAGGCAGTAGCAACAATAAATATGTCGGCAACACCAATGTTTTGTCCATCATTTTCTAATTGTCGAATCAATTTAGCTGATAATGCTGCTGCATTTTCATCAAAAGGTAAAACGATAAGACCTTTTAAAATTTTCTGAACATCTTGTTGCTTGGCTTCAGTTCCCGCACCTTGAAAAAGCTCAAATACCGTTACAGCACTGATATAAAGTCGCCGTTTTCCTAAAAGTGAAGCAAAAATAGATGCAGTCCTTTGCTTTGTTCGCAAGTGGTCAATGATAATATTGGTGTCAATTACCATGTTTTAGCAGTTAGTTGATTGAAAGATGTGTGAGCTTGTTCGATTTTTTGGATGCTTTCATCATCCCAATCAGAAAGATGAAGTAAGGCTTCTCTTTCAGGTGGCAAAACTGCATAATCATCTTCAATATCATTGTTAGAATAAACCATTTCTTGATTGTCGCCATCTGTATGCACAATTTGAATATCATGTATATACGATGCTTTTTTCAACAGAACCAATAGTTTTTGCCAATAACGGCTTTCTAATTTTAATCTAACTTCCATTTTTAATTAGTTTAATAATAAAAATAGGTGGTTTTCTAAAATAATGCTTTGCTTCGATTATATAACCCTATAAAAATGGTTTTTAACCTAAGTTTCTTTTATTGATAAACTCGTTTTCAATTATTTCTCACAAAAGTACATATTTTCCTTGCACAAACACACAACTTTTTATTGTTTTTACTAACTTTGAGACCCTATTTCAAACAATTGTTTATTTTTAAAAATAACAAAACCGATGAGAAAACCCTCTGAAACCGACCCCTCAGTATTTGCCGCTAAATTCATCAATCAGACTGAAAAATCTGTGTTTTTAACGGGCAAAGCAGGGACAGGTAAAACGACTTTTCTGCAAAATATCATCAATATCACGCACAAACGGGCTGTTATTGTTGCACCGACAGGCATTGCGGCCATCAATGCGGGCGGTGTCACGATTCATTCGCAATTTCAGTTGCCATTTGGCGCATTTATCCCTGCCGATATGCTGCCGATGAGCGAGCAAACGACTTTTGGGATGAACAATCGGCACACACTGCGGGCGCAAATGCGGCTGCAAGCAAACCGCAAAAAGGTACTGCAACGCCTCGAATTGTTGATTATTGACGAAGTGAGTATGCTGCGCGCCGACCTTTTAGATGCCATTGATGCGACTTTACGGATTGTTAGAAATGCCAGTTTTACTCCTTTTGGAGGCGTTCAAGTTTTGTTTATAGGTGATTTGATGCAGCTACCGCCTGTTGTCAAGCATGATGAATGGGAAATTTTGAAACATTATTATAAAAGCCCTTTCTTTTTTCACGCACAAGCTCTTGCCGATGACCCACCTTTATATATTGAGTTGGATAAAATTTATCGCCAATCGGACGAGCGATTTATCGGGATTTTGAACAACCTGCGCAACAACCGCATCGAAGCGGCAGACATGACGATTTTAAATCAATACTATAAGCCTGATTTTCAAGCAAAACCTGAAGACGGCTATATCACTTTGACGACCCATAACGCCAAAGCGCATCAAATCAACGAGGTCGCTTTGGCAGAACTAAAAGGAGAAACGTTTACATTTCCTGCGACGATAGAAAACGAATTTCCAGAGTCCATTTACCCACTTGACAAAACATTAACGCTTAAAATTGGCGCACAAATCATGTTTGTCAAGAACGACATCAGTGGTGAGCAACGCTATTTTAATGGCAAAATAGCCACCGTTGAAAGCATCAGCACAAAGGACGATGTCGTTGCCATTACGGTCATTTTAGCCGATTCAAATATTCGGTTGACCCTTGAAAAATACGTTTGGAACAATATAAAATTTGCCGTCAGCGAGCGCACCAAAGAGATTGAAGAAGACGTGATTGGCACTTTCACCCAATTTCCCATCAAATTGGCGTGGGCAATAACGGTGCATAAAAGCCAAGGTCTGACTTTCGACAAAGCCGTTATTGATGTCGGTCATGCCTTTGCCGCAGGGCAGATTTATGTCGCTTTGTCCCGTTTGCGGTCGCTCGATGGTTTGATTTTAAGTTCAAAAATCAATTTCAGAGGCATCAGCAACGATGTTCAAGTGCAACGTTATGCCGCCACAAAACCCGATAAAGAGACGGTTGTTAAATTGTTAGAAGCTGAAACATTGGCGTATTTGAAACATTCAATCCTCAAATCCTACACATTTGCACCCTTGAATTATGCGTGGCGGCAACACCTTGATACGTATGACAAAAGCGAACAAAACTCGAACAAACAGAAACAAAAGTCTTGGGCAGATGCCCAATTCGAGCAGTTGACCCCCCTCAGTAATTTTGCCGATACGTTCGTTCAGCAGCTCCGTTCGTGCCTCAACAAAGAACCAATTGATTGGGTTTGGCTCAATGAACGTTTAACAGCCGCACGTGACTATTTTGTTACTGAATTTAAAGAACGCATCTTGCAACTGTTGATTCACAAGGAAAAAATGAACGCTTTGTCCAAAACCAAAGCCTATATCGAAGAATTGAGCGATTTAGAAATGGCGATGTACGAGCAGTTTCAACGCTTTCAAAAAGCAGCCGTTTTAGTCAAATCGGTAGTGGAAGGGACTGAAATCACGAAAGAACTGATTGAATCGGCGTTTAATCCACAACAACGTTATGCGCTTTTGCAAGCCGCTAAAAATGCAGTAGCTTTTGAAAAAAATAACCCGAAAGATCTGGACAGCTTTAACGAAAAGCCGCCTAAATACAACGCCAACGGTTTGTCGAAAACCTACCAATTGACATTTGAATTGGTGAAAAGTGGTAAAAAACCGTCCGAAATCGCCAAAGAACGCAGCATGACGCTTGATACGATTTATAATCACTTATCCAAACTCGTGGCTAAAGGATTGGTAGATATTGAAAAAATCATCGAACCTGACCGCATCGAAACAATTCGGAAAGCCCTCGACGCCATAGAAGAAGGCATCAGCACTACAGTCATAAAAGAGGTTTTAGGCGATGCGTTTTCATATGGTGAAATTCGGTTGGTGCGGGTGGCGATGTCCTATTTGCCGTAGTTTAACCGATTTATGTTACTTTAAGATAAAAAAATAGAGAAAGATAGGAGAATATTCTACTTTTAGTCGGCTTTTTAATAAGCCTTTCTAACAATTATTCTTTTAACAATCATCAATAAAAATATGAAACAATACACTTTTGCACTTGTTGCTTTACCGCTCTTTGCGGCTATTTTTTTTATGCCGAACACGCCTTCTGGAATTGGTCTGCGCCAAGCACAGCTTGTCGTTACAACTGATTTGACCGAAATGGAGAAAAAAGCAGGTTGGAAAATGCTTTTTAATGGTAAAAACACTGAAGGTTGGCATGTTTTCAAAAAACAAACAGACGGTTCTGCGTGGAAAGTGGACGGTGATGCGCTCATGTTAGACCCCTCAGTAAAAGACGCGAATGGCAAACGTACAGGCAATGGCGACCTCGTGACAGATGGCGAATATGAAAACTATGAACTACGCCTCGATTGGAAAATTGCCCCCTGCGGCAACAGTGGCATTATCTTCAATTCTGTTGAAAACGATCAAGTCAGCACGCCTTGGCAATCGGGTCCAGAAATGCAAGTATTGGACAATGCCTGTCATCCCGATGCTAAAATAATCAAACACAAAGCGGGCGACCTTTATGACCTTATTGAATCAAAAGCAATCAATGTTAAACCCGTAGGAGAGTGGAACAGTATTCGTCTAATTGTCAAAAAAGGGCATCTTGAACAATGGCAAAACGGCAAAAAAATGGTCGAAACGGATATGTGGACACCCGCTTGGAAAGAACTGATTGCGAAAAGTAAATTCAAATCTATGCCGCTTTTCGGCACAATTAAAAAAGGACATTTAGTGTTACAAGACCATGGGGATAAAGTATGGTTTAAGAATATTAAAATCAAAGAGTTTAAGTAATGATGAATGGTGTTGCAAAACATTTAAGGGAAACGATTGACTTCGTTTTGCCGCAATTGCAAAAAATCGCGGATGCCGAAGCGTCTGTGAAACCGCATCCCGAAAAATGGTCATACAAAGAAATCATTGGGCATTTGATTGATTCAGCGTGTAACAATCAACAGAAATTTGTGCGGACGATGCAGCAACCACACCTCGATTTTGTGGGTTACAAACAGGACGCATGGGTGGCTTTACAAAAATACAATGCGGCTAATTGGTTCGAAATCATTGAAATATGGGTGGCTTACAATCATCAAATTGCTCATATTATTGAAACGGTTGACCCCTCAGTATTAGGGCATACCATTTCGATTGAAGGGAGCGAACCGTTTACTTTGCAGTTTATTATGACGGATTATGCGGAACATTTGAAGCATCATTTGCGGCAAGTGCTGCCCGAAGCGGGTTTAGCAAGTGCTTTTTCAAATGTTTATAATGCTTAAAGGAATTACAATGTTTACAATGTATAAACAGTTGCAACAAAAAAAGACCGATATGGCTTATGTCATATCGGTCTAAATAATCCCCACAAAGAATTAACATTATTTTGTATAACAATTAATTCTTGTACACAAAGGCAATAAAACTGATTGTTATATACGACTATTTACATTAAAAAAAATCAATTACCCCAAATTTGCCAAATCAAAAGGCAAAGTCCGCACTCTTTTTCCTGTCAAATTAAAAATGGCATTGCACAAGGCGGGAGCAACGGGCGGCAAACCTGGCTCTCCTGCCCCACCGGGTTGTTCTGTACTTGGTATTACATGAATTTCCATCGGTGGCACTTCATATATGCGTAAAGGTGTGAATTGGTGGAAATTGGTTTGTTGTACTACACCGTTTACAATCGTAATTGGTTCTTTCAAGGCTGCCGACAAGCCCATGACGATATTACCCTCTGTTTGCGCCTTGACATTATCGGGATTGATGGCAATGCCACAGTCAATTGCCGCTACGACTTTTTCTATTTTCACACCCGCACCTTGTCTTGAAACCGTTATGACGTAAGCGGCTGTTGAACCGAATGAATGAGCCACAGCAATACCTTGTGCTTGACCTGCGGGTAAAGGCTTGCCATAACCCGCTTTTTCAGCGACAAATTTTAAAACATTGGCAAAACGAGGTTCCTCTTTCAGCAAATCTAAACGGAATTGCAAGGGGTCTTTACCTGCTGCATGAGCCATTTCGTCCATAAAACACTCATGTGCAAACGAATTGGTCGAAGTATAAACCGAACGCCACCACACGATTGGGATGTGCGTATCTTCCAAATGGAAAATCTGCACCCGATTCGGAATGTCGTAAGGGCTGTCTTCTTGTTTCACCCCTTCTGCCCAACTATCATCCGATTTTTCAGGTGGTGTTTTGCCCAATTGCCAACCCAACAATCCGCCTGCAATACGGTTTTCGTAAGCCACTAAATTGTTGTTTTCATCCAAACCACCCCTCAATCCATAGACCATACCGGGGCGCACGGGACCTTGCATCAAGTCGTCCTCACGAGTCCACATGAGTTTAACGGGCGCATTGAGTTTTTTTGATAAATCAACGGCTTCACAAACGAAATCGAAATAAGCTTTGCGCCCAAACGCCCCACCTAAAAGCATCGGATTGACCTTAATATTCTCTGGTTTGAAGCCATTTTTTTCCGCCACAGTCCCCATCAACCAGTCTGGCCCTTGCGTGGGTGCCCAAATTTCCACTTTATCACCTTGCACCCAAGCCGTACAGTTTTCGGGTTCAATCGGGGCATGAGCCGTAAAAGGCGTTTCATATTCGCCTGTGACCACTTTTTTAGCTTTCGCCAAAGCGGCTTTGACATCACCTTTGGCATCTTTATTCGTGTAGCCCCCCTCTCTATTTTTGACCGCAGAATGGATATTTTTGAAATAATCGGCTGTTGAGACCTTATCAAAATCACCATTATCCCACACCACTTTCAAAGCGTTACGCCCTTGAATCGCAGCCCACGTATTGGTGGCAACGATTGCCACAGCATCTATCGTTTTATGCGGCAAAGCCCTTTCTATTTTCACAACCTTCTTCACACCCGCCACTTTCAAAGCGGCTGAATCGTCAATACTGACTATTTTACCGTGAATGACAGGTGAATGTAACACAACAGCGTACAACATGCCCTCAATTTTGGCATCAATGCCATACATAGCCGTACCGTTCACACGGGTCGGTACATCGAGGCGTGGCAGACTTTTGCCAATCAGTTTAAAGTCTTTCGGGTCTTTTAATTTAGGCGATTTAGGGACTTCCAATTTTGCAGCATCTTCCACTAAATCACCATATTTCACTGCTTTTTTGCTTGATTTATGAATGATTTGACCATTTTCAGCATAACATTCGTCTATGGGAACGCCCCAACGTTTAGCTGCTGCTTCGGTCAACATTTCACGGGCTTGTGCGCCAGCTTCGCGCAAAGTTTTGAACTTTGTTCGCACCGAAGTTGAGCCACCCGCGCCTTGTCCACCGTGCTTTTTTGCGCCTGTTGTCGAAACAATATGGACATCTTCAAGGCGCACCTCCAATTCCTCGGCAATCAGCATCGGCATCGCTTGGGTTGAGCCTTGACCCATATCGGGACGTGGGTTAAAAATGGTTATTTTATTGTCTTTTGTAATAACCACAAAGGCATTGAGTTCACCCGCGAGGGTATCGGTCAGCATGGAATTAAGCGGATTGGCTTTGCCCATACTCGGCAAAGTGAAACCGATGGTGAGGACACCCGACCATTTTAAGAAATTGCGACGATCTATATTTTGCATGATTTTTTAGTTTAGTTGAGTAAAAATACTGAGGGGGTATCTCCTACCCTTTCATTGATGAAGCTGTTTTGACACCTTTAGGCATTTCCATTTTTCCGCCGTTTTCTTTCAACATATCCGAAGCCAAATGAATCGCTTTTCTAATGCGTTGGTAGGTGCCGCAACGGCATAAATTGCCCGACATCGCATTGTCAATATCCGCATCCGTTGGTTTTGGATTGGACTTCAACAAAGCCACCGCGCTCATGATTTGACCGCTTTGGCAGTAGCCGCACTGAGGCACTTGCTCGGCAATCCAAGCCTGTTGCACAACGTGGTTGGTATCGGTAGAAATGCCTTCAATCGTCGTGATTTTTCCTTTTTTCACTTGACTGAGGGGTACGGAGCAGGAGCGCACAGGCGAACCGTTGAGATGCACCGTGCAAGCTCCGCATTGACTCATGCCGCAGCCAAATTTTGTGCCTGTCAAACCAATGATGTCGCGTAGCGCCCACAGCAAAGGCATATTGGGTTCGGCTTCGAGTATGGTCGGTTTGCCGTTGATGTTTAGCGTGTATTTAGCCATGATTCTTATTGTTATATTATTCTAAAATTGTTATACTTTTCAACCGTTAAAGTTACAAAACATTGATAATCAAATATAAATAGATTCGACAAACCGATGTGTTTTTTCGCTGCTATACTGAGGGGTCTCACAAAGTCCCCAAAAAGCCACCATCAATTGGTATATTGATACCATTAATATACGATGCTAAATCAGAAGCCAAAAACGCCGCCATATTGCCCAAGTCCGTTGGCGCGCCGATTCGTTTTGCAGGAATCGTTTGTGCCATAGCTGCTGCTACTTTTTTTCTTGAAATTTGCGCTTTTGCAGCCCGAATATCCATCAATTCATTTAACCTTTCGGTCTGAATAAGCCCAGGCAACAAATTATTGACGGTAATACCATACGCGCCCAACTCAATGGACAACGATTTTGCCCAATTCGCAACAGCCGCGCGAATGGTATTCGAGATACCCAAATCTATTTTCGGTTGTTTGACCGTCGAACTCAAAACGGTGATGATGCGCCCATAACCACCCTCTTTCATAGCGGGTACAAACGCTTGTGCGAGCATCTGACTGGCAAGAATGGCTTCTTCAAAATAGGCTTGATACTGAGGGGGTGTCGCATCAAAAGCGGTGCTCGGTGTTGGGCCGCCAGAGTTTAAAACGAGGATATTGACAGGATTTTTCGCTGTTTTGACTTGATATTTGGCTAAAACCTTGTCTAATTTTTTCAAATCACCAAAGTCAATGACAAGGTAATCGTGGTGCTGCCCGCGTTTTTTAGGCAGCTTCGCAACAGCTTCTTTGAGTTTTGTTTCATTGCGGCTTGTTAAAGTCACATCTGCGCCACAAGCAGCCATACATGCCGCTATCGCAAAACCGATGCCTTGCGAGCTGCCACCGATAAAGGCTTTTTTTCCTAAAAGTGAGATGTTCATTTTTTATATTTTTAACATGGAAAGGCACGTAAGGTCTAAAATATTCGTAGTTAATACCAGAATACTGCAATTTTGTTTAATTTTAAAGCCTAAAATCACCCGTCAATATGAAAAAAAAGCACGCACTTTACCTAATATTCTTGTTTTTTTCGTCCACGGCCTTATCTGCTCAAAAGTACAGCAGTTTATTCAAAGCGGGGGCAACCGTTGGTGTCAATTTCTCTCAAATTGACGGCGACGAACAATTTGGCTACAACAACAAAGGTTTAAATTTTGGCTTGCGTGGTGCCGTTATTCTGCGAAAGGACATGGACATCAGCACCGAGTTGCTCTATTCCAAACGGGGTACACAACCCGATAACAACGAAATCAGCAAACAAAAACGCATCGCATATCTCTCATTGAGCTATGCCGAAGTGCCTATTTTGTTCAATTATTTTTATGATAAATCAGAAATGGGTCATTATCGCTGGAATGTTTATGCGGGTGTGTCTTATGGTCGGCTGTTGAAATCGGATACGCGGATTCTCAAAAGTTTTTCGTTGACCGATACCATTCAGCAAAATCTGTTGAACACGATTGGCTACAATACCTCCGATTTTTCCCTTATTATTGGCGTAAAAAGATATTTTACCTCCCGCGTCGGTGTCTCGCTGCGGCATACACTTTCCATGAATTATCTATACAAAAACCCGACCCCTATCCTTCCTACGCGCGGACAACAAACCCGAAAAGACTATACCACTTTCCGTTCTTATTTCATTTCTTTCAATCTTTTCTACGACTTTATTACGCCTAAAATCGCTAAACCACGCAAAGGAAAAACGATTCAAAAAGCAAAATAACACACTCCTTGCTGTACGCACAGATTGAGCCGTATCGAAGAGATGTGGGTTTATGCGGTAGAAAAAAAGGAATTAAAGACATTTCTCAATATTTCTTCTTTTTATCAAACAGATAGCCTAAAAAGAACTCTATCCGATTGACTTTCGTCTGAATACTGGAAATACGCCCTTTAAAATATTGCGCATCGTTGGCATATTTCATCCCCATATTTAAGAATGAATGGTCATTAAGTTTATAGTAAGTACCTACCGAAGCAAATAAAGAATAATGGTCGCGACCTTCTACTATAATGGGTGACGACTTGAAAGAAGGCAAAGTTAAACCTAACGAAGCAGGCGAAGGCGTGTTTGAGCCGTATTCAACTGTTTTAGGAAGGTCTATATCTTTTGATATATTATAATTGGTTGAGTACATTATGGAAAAGCCCACCGAAATAAAAGGTCGCCATTTTTTATGCAATTTGTTAAAGTGGTAAGTCAACTGCAAAGGAATTTCCCATGTGCTGAAACGCATATCAACATCAGAATGATAATACAAGATGTAATTGTATAAAGGTTTTTGGTCGCGAAAGTAGATGAGCCCCCTAACGATATTAAATGAATCGACTAATATTTTTCGGCGTGTCAACCAAAGACCAAAATCAAAAGACAAACTTTTTGAGATATTGAGGTTTGCGTCTAAACCAATGCCGAAATTTTGATAGGGGTGGGTACTGGATGTATTCCACCAGAGACTTGTCGTCGGTTTATTATAGGCTGTCATGAGTCTAAATCCATAGTTCATCAGATTCCTATTCAATTCTTTGTTTTTAATAACAACATACTTTGGATTCAAACATTGGTTGAGTTTGATAAAGTTTTTTGTTAGGTCATCTGAATTGTACCGCACATTATTAGAAATGGCCTTTTTACAATCTGGATATAACGTGAATAATAAAGCGTTGGGATTGGCTTCATTTATTCTTTTCATTTCGTTTTTATCGGATATCCGGACGTAAAATATTTCTTTGCCCGTCGATGGTTTTCCCACAAACAAACTCGCTTCACCCATTATCAGATTGTATAAAAAAATCTTTTCAGTTGTGGGGTTTAAAAAAACTTCTTGGGTATAGATACTATTTGAATCCTGCGTGATGATTTCCTTTACATCAGATGGTATTAGAACAACTTTATCTTGTTTTTCTGGGGTCCGATAATAATCAATACGGTTGTTTTTAACTTTCTCTAAATTAAAATAACCCGTGACCGAATCATTTGAATTAGAAATGTAGTAGCCTTTGTGCAATTGCGTTGACTGAGCAAAAAGATTGCAGACCAAAAGCAGCATTGAAAAAACAGATGCTATTTTAAAGGTTTTTGTTGAAAGCATATTTATCGTTTTTAAATTATTTCACTGCTTTAACTGTTTAGGTTTGCCAAAGTTTCAAGTCTTGCGAACGTGTTTGGTCTTTGTGATTCGATGGATATATTTCACCCCCTCTGTAATTATTGCCAAAACCTAATTAACACTATTAACGCAACCATTATTCATCGCCAAGCGTGTAGAAAAGCAGAACGTGGATGTTTTTCAAATAAATAAAAATGCTTCGGAATGAAATTTCTCACTGCTTTTCTCTTCTCATCATTTCTTATACCTCACTCTGCGATTACTTGGTCAACCGATTTTGAAAAAGCTAAAACTGAAGCTTTGGAAAGTCACAAATTCATTTTACTGAGCTTTTCTGGCTCCGATTGGTGTATTCCTTGCATCAAAATGAAAAAAGAGATTTTTGAAACGGCTGAATTTGAAAATTTTGCCGATGGCAAACTTGTCCTTCTCAAAGCCGATTTCCCGCGTTTGAAAAAAAATCAGTTGGATAAACAACAAACCAAGCAGAATGAAGACCTCGCCGCGACATACAATCCGCAAGGCGCTTTCCCTTTTACGGTTTTGATGGATGCCCATGGCAAAGTATTGAAAACATGGGACGGTTTGTACAAAAAAACGCCCGAAGAATTCACGGCTGAAATCCAAAAATTTACCAATGGTAGCAAGTGATGTGCTTGAGCCAACAAGTCATCAACGGGATTTAAAGTTGATGGGCAACCGCTTCGAATTTACGGTCATGAGCGCAGATAAAGCGTGGGCAGAAAGCCAAATAGACGCAGCGATTGCAGAAGTACAACGCATCGAACGCCTGTTGACCACCTTTACTGAGGACAGTCAAACGAATCAAATCAATGCACAAGCGGGTATTTGTCCTGTTACAGTGGATAAAGAAGTCTTCGATTTGATTCAACGCTCTTTGCGTATTTCTGTTTTAACACAAGGGGCTTTCGACATCACATATGGCTCGATTGATAAGAGTTTATGGAATTTTGATACCCAAATGACCGCACTGCCCGACCTTCAAACGGCTAAAAAAATGGTTAGGCTCATCCATTATCAAAACGTCCTGCTCGATACTGAGGGGGTACTGTTTTCTTAAAAAATGTAGGGATGCGCATCGGTTTTGGGGGTATTGGCAAAGGTTATGCTGCAGAAAAAGCGAAACAGTTGCTGATACAAAACGGGGTCGAAGGCGGTATCGTGAACGCTGCGGGGGATTTGACGACATGGGGTAATCAGCCAGATGGCAGCCCGTGGACCATCGGCATCGCTGACCCCGACACCAAAGACTATCCGTTTTCATACCTCAATATCAGCAATATGGCGGTTGCCACCTCTGGGAATTACGAAAAATTTGCAGTCATTAATGGTAAACACTACTCACATACCATTGACCCAAAAACAGGCGGCAGACCACCCAGAGGTGGGCAGGGCAGTACATCGGGAGCTTCGTCGAGCAGCAATATTCTTTCTAATATCGTCTCTGTGGGCAATATTTCTTCCGCTTCGGGCTACGACAAACGCTACTACCCTTCCGTCAATTGGGCCATGAAAAACACGGAAAGTGGCGTAACCATCGGTGCAAATGCTTCGTACTCAACGGAATACGATTATGAATCGAAAGGAGGCGGATTGAATTTTACAAAAACCACGAAAGACGGCAGCCGCGAGTATGGCGTAAAAGCATCGGCGTTTTTTGATACTTGGATGGTCATTTATCCCGTCGAATTGCGTCCTGCGGGTTATCCGACTGGCGCACAGGGTCGTAAAAACGGCATCAGTTATCAGCCCCGCAATTCATTCAGCGTCGCTTTTTCACTGGCGCAAATTGTCAATCGGCGGTTACAAGTCTCGGCAGTCATCGAACCGTCCTATCAAGAAGGCTTACTGGCGACCAAATACCAACGGGTATATTTTACGGAGGGGTCTGCCAAGCCTGAAAATCTGCCGAGCAGCCGTTGGAAACTACCGATTGGCTTGCGCGGCAGTTATTTCCTCGGCGACCGCGTGATACTGAGGGGGGGCTATCGGTTCTATACCGACCAATGGGGCATCACCGCGCACACTGCAAACCTCGAAACAGCTATAAAACTGTCGCCTTTCTGCTCCATCAGCCCGTTTTATCGGGTCTATGGACAATCGGCTGCCAAATATTTCGCGCCTTACAAAGCGCATTCAGCCAGCGAAAATTATTTCACCAGCGATTACGATTTGTCGAAATTGACGACCCGTACCTATGGCGTAGGTATTCGATGGATACCCGAAAAAGGCGTTTGGGGCATGAAACAATTTTATATGATGGAATTGCGCTACGCGCATTTTTCTCGGAGTACAGATTTAACGTCCGATATCGTGACGGTGAATATGAAGTTTAAATAAGATAACTTTAGGTATCTTATTGTACCTTTTTCTCGGAGGTTGTCCGTTCTGAACGGACAACCTTTTATATCACGGATTTTACTGAGGGGGTTAATGGCATTTACTCTGTAAAATTCATTTATGAACATTACACAATAAATCATTATTACAATGTAAACAAGATAATAATTGCTTACATTGTTTAAGAAAAAGATGGTTCAATATGCGTCAAAACGTTGTAAATCAAAGGTTTATGCTGCATAATATAGTCTTTAACATCGTGTCCTATTTTATGCCCTTCCCTCACCGTTAAGTTACCATCCACGACGACATGAATATCCACAAAAAATTCAAAGCCCGATTTTCGGATAAAACACTTCTCAACGTCTTGTACCCCCGCCACTTCTCGGGCTAACACCTTCACTTCTTCGACCAAATACTGAGGGGGGGCTTTGTCCATCACTTCGTTAAGGGCGGGTTCAAAAATATGCCAAGCATTGTAAACGATAAAACCTGCCGCCACTAAAGCGGCCCAATCGTCGGCACTTTCGTACCCCTCGCCACCGATGAGGGCAATCGTGATGCCGATGGCTGCCGTAAAACTCGTAATGGCATCGCTGCGGTGGTGCCAAGCATCGCCTTTAACAGCCGTGCTGCCGATGTCGTTGGCAATGCGTTCGACATACCGAAACATGAATTCTTTGATGATGACAACCGCAATCAGCACGATGAGGGTATAAGCCGCAGGCGTTTTATGCGGTGTTTGTATCAATCTGATACTTTCATAAGCAATAAATACGGCTGCCCCCAGAAGCGAAACCGCAACAACAATACCCGCCAAAGGTTCGGCGCGACCATGCCCATAAGGATGGTCTTCGTCGGGCGGCTTCGCCGCAGATTTGAGTCCAATCCACACAATAATGGAGGTAAAAACGTCGGCAGTGGATTCGATGGCATCGGCAATCAAGGCAAAGGAATTGCCGAAAAAGCCCACGAACCCTTTGACCAATGCTAAAAATATATTGGCAAAAATACCATGACGAATCGAACGTATGCCCGCATGTGCTGGATGAACCTCTTGACTCCTTTCATTCATACCGCAAAGTTAGCCGAGTTTTTAGATACTCTGTAATGTATAGTGGGCAATGGATAGTGGATAATGCATAGTGGATAATGCACGGTAGTGTAATTATTTGAAAGTCAACGCATTACCTGAATGAAAAAGAATCATTATTTAAAAAAGAAAGGACTATTTCACACAGTAAAAAGCTTTAAACTTTGATTACTTTGTAAACATTATTTACAAAGTAATCAAAGTTTAAAGCTTCTATACGCATACCTATTGGAATGAATAAACACTGTATTATTCCCCGACATGAATGACCAAAACAGGTATTTCGGCATACATGGCCAGTTGTTTGGTCATACTGGCGTGAATCAGCCGTTGCCAAAACGACCGATATTGGGTCACAACAGTAACCAAATCCGCTGAGGCTTTTTTCGCGAAGCTGTTGACACCTTCTACAACCGAGTCTTCTTCGATGACATGCGCTGTAAAGTTCAGATCCGGCGCCTCTTCATTGAATACCTCACGCATGTCAGCCACGTCAACCGTATAAGAGTTCCCTACATTTTCTTCTGTTTTGACATACAATAACTCGACATCGGTCTGAAATAATTTAGCCATATCAACCACGACGCTCAAATGTTTGAGCGATTTATGGTCAAAATCACAGGCATAAATCATTTCTTTGGGCTTTTTGTACTTGACACCTGCTGGCACAAGCAAGACGGGGCAGCGGGCTCTTTGCGACACATTGGTTGCCGTCGAGCCAAACCACAGGGCGCTCACATTCTTTCGCCCCGTTGTCCCCATAACGATGAGGTCATAATCGCCTGTTTCCGACAGCTGATTGATGGTCTCAATCGGTAAGCCAAACACCGCTTGTGTTTTGATGGTCCCTTTGCGGTGCACCCATAGGGCATTCAATGCCGTTTCCTCTTCCGCTACAAAAACTTGTAGCTCTGCCTCCAATTCTTCTTCGGTCTTGCCAGATGGAATAATGAGGGGATCGGCAAGCGGTGCAGCAGGCATATAGTCGTCATAGACATACAGCACTTGTATGGATTCTGCGCCTATATTTTCCGCCATTGCCACAGCGTATGCGTAAGCGGCTCTTGAGTTGTCCGAAAAATCAACGGGTACGAGGATGTTTTTTATCGCTTTCATCAGACTTGTTTTTAAATACGGGTGATGGACTGTGCGTTTCGAGACAAAGATCCCGCTTACTTTATCCAATGTACGTGATCTTCATCATGTCGGGTAATGATTATCGTTCAATGCGTCTATGAATTTCTGTTACTCCTTAAACACAGTTTATTGAATAAACTGTGTTTACAAAACAAGCACCGCAGAATTAGTTTATACATTGTTTATCTTGTAAACACAAGATAATTTATCTCCAAAGCCATTTTTTGATTTTAAACAGACATATTCATTAAACACCAACACAACCCTAAAGTTTTAGTATTGACTGCTTAAATACAATAAATACAGTCAAATTTAAGCGTTTTATATCTGAGATGCCATTAAAAATTGATAAATCGCTTACCTACTCGACTGCTCGCCTTAGCCAAAAGAAAAAAGGGAAAATGCTTTGTAAACACAAAAAACTGTTGAATCTTTGCAAACAAAGTAATTGAAATAAACTTTGTAAACACGTTAAACATAGTTTAAATCAAGAAAATATGACCAAAACGATATCCATCGCCAACTTCAAAGGCGGTGTTGGCAAAACAACTTCCACCATCAATCTGGGCGCAGCCCTGCACCGAGCGGGTAAAAGGGTGTTGCTCCTGGACCTCGATCCGCAGTTCAACCTCACCCAAAGTCTGGGTATCGTGGACGTAAACCGCCCTATTTACGGTGCCTTGCGCGGCGAATATGCGCTCGAACCGCTGGCGATATTGGCGGGTCAAAAAACCAACGAACGCGGTCTGGATTTAATCCCCTCTTCGCTTGAACTCATTAAAGCCGAAATCGAACTGTCGGGCGAATTTAAAAGAGAGGAAATTTTGAACCGTTTACTCACGCCGTTGGCCCCTCAGTATGATTATATTCTTTTAGACTGTCCGCCGTCTTTGGGTCTTTTGACCATCAATGCTTTTGTGAGCAGCGACGAGATTTATGTGCCTATCGAAGCCGAATTTTTGGCGCTCAAAGGATATGCTGTCCTCAATGAAGCCATCGGGCGCATCGGTTTGAGTGTGGACAAGGTGTTTGTCACCAAGTTTGATGGGCGTAAAATCCTCAATCGGAATGTATCGGACACCATCGCCCATTCCCTCGGCGACGTCGCTTTTAAGACCATTATCCGAGAAAATGTGGCTCTGGCGGAAGCACCGACACAAGGTTTGGATATTTTCAGGTATGCCCCGCGAAGTATTGGGGCGGAAGATTACCGCAGTTTGGCGGAAGAAATCATGGGCCTTGTTTAATAAGTATAAAAGATAATCATTGTAATTTATGTAAATATTGTTTACATAATAAACTAAGTAAAACATCTAAAAATGGCTAAAAAGAACCTAATTAACGCCGATATGTTGCTCGCAACACCCAGAAAAATGCCCGAACCAGAGCCAGAGGTTTTCATGGCAGAAGAACCCTTCAAAGTGACCATCCATGAAATCATTGACCTGCCTGGCAATCCCATAGAACCAGAGCAGCCTGTGTCCTCTGTCAAACGAGGTCTAAAAGAGCATGAAACCCGCGCCACCTTTATCGTTGACGAAGACCTTTTAGAAAAACTCAAAGCGGTGGCTTATTGGGAAAGGTTGAATATCAAAGAGGTCATCAACGAGACTTTTCAAAACTATGTTGAGGCTTATGAAAAAGCTAAGGGCACTATCAAACCCATACCGACTAGCCGAAAAGTTTAATAATAGTCGTTGATTGTCTGATAATTGCGTTTACTTAGCCCGTATAATGTCTGATAGTTGGCGTTAGAAATGGATTAAACAGCATAAAATGTATCTGTTTAATATCTTTTAAACTTTTTAATAATATTTATTCCTATAATAAAACAACAACATTTAAGTTGTTGTTTTATTAGTTTATACAGTTTATTTGTTTATTGTTTAGGAGTCTTGTAATAAGGTGATAATCAATTATTTGCGATTTATATTATCGGAGAATATACGTGCAATTATCAGACAATATACGTACTACTATCATGCTTTATACGTCCTCCTATCGGGAAATATACGTAGAACTATCATAAAATATACGCTCTTATATCAAACTTTATACGGGTATCTATCGCAAAATATACGTGTACCTCCCTATCTGTCTCTCCAAGCGACATTTATCGTAAAATATACGGATACCACCCAAAACGCCGTCTTTTTTACTATCATAAAATGTACGGACTCCTAAAATTCTTTCCTTTTTTTAAATATCATTGTTCACAAAACTGAATGATAATAAGTATTTTTACCGAAATTTCACAACATGGAGCAAGAGACGTTGGACAACAAACCCGTTGTCGTTTTAGCCAATTCGGAGCATATTTTCGTCCAATCGAACGATTTTATCAGAGCGAAGTACAAAGACAATATGAGTTTTTGGGAGTTTCTGATATTTGGGAAAATGTGTTCTGACATTGCGCCCGAAGACGAGGATTTTAAAGAATACACCGTTTATGTCAAAGATCTCATCAATTTTTTGGGCATTTCGGACGGGGGCAGCGTCTATCGCTATGTTTTAGACGCCGCTTCGCGCTTGCTTGAACGGCGCGTGGTGGTTACTTACAAAGATGAAAGAGGACGGCGCATGGTACTCGAAACCAATTTGATTGCGGGTTTTGCCAAACCAGAAAAAATGGTCAAAAACGACCCGCTGTTTATCCGATTGACTTTCCACCCGCAGCTCAAACCTTTTTTGTTGCAACTACAAAAAGACTTTACGAAAGTGGATTTGCGGAATTACAAGTTTCTGAGGACAGGCACGAGCATCCGTTTATACCATCTTTTAAAGCAGTATTGGGGTCGTCGGCAGTCCACAGTTGAACTTTTGCTCGAAGATTTGAAAGAAATGTTGGGTGTGGCGGACAAATACGAACTGTATGGGCATTTTAAAGCCGCTGTGTTGCAAGAAGCCCAAAAACGACTGACGGATACAACAGACATCAGTTTTGCGTATCAAGAAGTCAAAAAAGGTAAAAAAGTGGTGGCCATTATTTTTCACATCAAAGAAACAGGCGGCGGGCAATTGGCAAAAGAAGAGGGGCCTAAACCGAAGGCGATAAAACTGCAAAAAGGGCAGTCTGTGGACTCGCCCAACTTAGACAATGAACGATTAATCGTTGACTTGACCCCTTTAATTTGCACAAATTGGGGTGTATCTGCCAAAATGTTGCGCTCTTTGGTGCAAAACCACAGCGAAGAAGCCTTGCAACAAGCGGTTCGGGTGACCGAAAATGCGCTGGCGCAGGGAAAAGTGAAGGAGGCTGCGGGCTTTTTTGTTCAAGCTGTCCGACAAGGTTATTCGGATGCCGTAAAAGAACCAACGACAGACATTAAAAACAAAAAAGCGCAACAAGAAGCCCAAAAAAAACAGGAGTTAGAACAAAAAGAGCGCATCGCCCAAGAGCGTCAACAGGCGTTTGACAAAGAAAAAACGGCCGTCTTGAGCCTTTTGTCAAAAGACAAATCTCTGCGCAATGAAGTCATCACCCGTTTGCACGGCGGCATACTGAGGGGGAGCTACGACGATGCGAAAACGTTTGAAGAGAATATGAAAACACCACTTTTGCTCGGGGCGGTTTTGAATATCGTTAAAAGTATTAAGGAACAGTAATAACTGTAAAATATCGTTAAAAATTAAACATTGTTTACATTGTAATTTATGTTTTTAATGTAAGTTGTTTTTAATGAAAAATTGTAAACCACTGACAATCAAGTTTTTATATTAACACATAGCCACAGTAGGGCACATAGTTT
>JANLQI010000059.1:0-15337 GCA_031367705.1 Saprospiraceae bacterium
CGTGGGCGCATCCAAATCAGCAATAGAATTGAGCGTATTGACCGTCCAACGTAAGTTTCTATCGGGTGTAAAAGAGATTTTCCACCGATTCTGCCAACTGCCATGAGACAACAGAAAGGTTTCTTTATCCGCCAATCGAGCAGCATTGAACCAACAGCTGGCGGTAATGGCATTTTGTACATTTAGAATTGGACTATTGGCAACTTTGACATTTTGTGACCCGCCGTTGAAGTAACAAGCCCTATTCGGCACGCCGTTTCTATCGGGTACAAAGGCAATGCCTGTGCCGACACCATTCAATTGGTTGCCGCTGACATCATCTGTATGGTTTGAAAAAGGATAATAGGCGATGAGATTGCCCGTTGTGCTATTGAAGTTCTTAACAAGGATGGTTGTCGTCGCAGTTGCGGACAAATTACCATTGTCTGTTGCCTTTGCGGTAATGGTATAGACCCCCTCAGTATTCGGGGCTGTCCAAGTCGTTGCGCGGGTTGTTGTATTATTAAACGCACCACCATTTGCCGACCATAAGTAAGTCAATGGGTCGCTATTCGGGTCAGTTGCGAGGCAAGTCAATTGGACAACGCCATTCGTCGGCGTGTATGCCACACTTTTTTGAATGGTAGATATACTCGGTGCTTGGTTTATTTTTAGAACAACCGTTAAATCTATTGAAGCAGTATCACTGTTGCCTTTTGTATCTGTGGCAATGACTTGTATCGTAGCACCCCCCTCAGTATTTGGTGCTTTCCAAGACACCGTTTTAGTCGTTCCTGTAATCACACCTCTGTTTGCACTCCATTTATAAGTAATCACACCACCATCAGGGTCAATAGCTGTCGCAAACACCAAAGTTGAGTCACCTATTTGAATGGTCTTTTGTGCCGCCGCCAATGCTTTGATGCGTACAGGACGTGTATAAGGATTGGTTGTTTGACGATAGTCAACAACTATATTATTGACCAACATCTTATGGCGGTTGTAGGTCACAACACCACTTGCGGGTGTTATCGTTACCATCAATGCTTGATTGGCAGGAATGTTTAAGTTTGTAGAACCCGTTACATTTCGGGCAATAAAGGTCTCAGTCAAAGCATCATAAACATCCGAAGCCGTTGTACCGACATTCAAAGAAACGGATTGGGTCGTTGCAAAAGGATTGTACAATAAATACGTGGGATAAGCGGCACTGTGGAAGAAGTCTGTCTTTAAAAGGTCGAGTTTAAGTATCTTTTCGACATTGGTTGTCTCAATCAAACAACCCATATAGCCAATCGAAGATGTGCCATACAGCGCAAGATTCGTTCCCGCCCAACCGCCACCGAGCGCATCGCCCGTTGAGAAAGGGGATAAACCCTGCCACTTCTCACGCAAGGCTTCATAACCAATAACTTGATTTGGGTCGTTGGTGTTTGACCAAGCAGCAGCGTCTTGCAAGTTATTCGGTAAAAAACCTGGATAATATAATCGTGTCGCATTCGCTAAATTGAGCATCCATTTGCCTATTCCCCGAGCAAAACGTTTGTCATAACGCAACATCGGTACGAGTGCCGCCGCTTGTTGCACACCATTGAGTTGAAAGGCGTAGTCATTACCGCCATCATTGGCTTCGCCGACTAAACCCGAGACATCAAAACCGCCCCAAGTGCCTGTAATTGTTCCCCAACCCCGCAATGCGCCTTTGTCGAAAGACCAATTGACCATCTTTTCGATGTTGTAAGTCGTGCCTAACTCGGCATTCATCTTTGCCGCCACATAAGTGCCATAAGGCAATTGCAATTCATAAGAAGGATTGGTTGGATAATCATTCAAAAACTCGATTGCCCATTCCGCGCCTTTCAAATAATCTTTGTTGCCTGTCTTTTTATACGCATTATACAAGACCCACGCAAATGCGCCCGCTGCTTCAGGTTCTTTTACGCCTGTTGTTAAGGGTTGCATGGTCTTGAATTTCCACGCGCGGTAGTTCATATTCGGCACTGTCCAAGCCGTATCGCTGCCACCCATGGCTCGAACGGCTTCCAAAAAGCGACTGGCGATAGTTGTAAACTGACTATTTGCCTCATTGCCTACATTCGGGTAGAGGTCATACAGTTGATAAAAGAAGATATTGGGCATTAAGTCATACCACCAATCACTACCACTACTTGAACCCGCATTGTTGAGGTAAATGTTCTCACCATTTGCTTTATTGAAGAAGTCTTGGCTCATCAACAACCAATTTTGTCCGTATTGATTGCTTTTATCATTGCCCACCAAAGATGCACCAACCAATGACGGCAGCACATTAATCGCTTCGCTGCCCGAAGGACTATTTGTGCCGACATACGTATGCAGTTTGATGGTTTTGTTTTGCGGATAATTGACACCCGATGCACCGATGGAGATAAAAGGTAGGTATTGCCCTGTTTTCGTCACATCATACACAAATGAATCGTACTGACGGGCGACTTGTTTCCAATTCCTTAGGTTAAAAGGGGTCGGTAGGTTGGACATTCTTTCAATACGCGGTACGGTGACTTGCCCCGATTGTCCGCGCAAACTGTTCTGGGTTGAACAGTTTAGGAATAAGAAGACGATGAAAGAACGAACGATGAATTGCATGAAAAGTAATTATTGGTTATGAATGATTATTCGTGTCACACGTATCGAATACTTTGAAAACATCCGACACGTAATTGTCTGCGTTCAACGATTTGCCGTCCGCGCTCACTGATTTGTTGATTGCTTTCAACAAGTTGTTGAGACTACTCAACGATTTGCTGTCCGTGTTCATTGATTTGTTGATTACTTTCAACAAGTTGTTGAGACTGCTCAACGATTCGTTGTCCGTGTTCACTGATTTGTTGTCTGTGTTCAATAAATTAAACCAACAAACAATCCCGAAGGGATTCAACATGAATAGCCACCGATGCAATCGGTGGAAAAGGGTTTAAACGGATATATAACTCCGAAGGAGTTCAACAAAAACAAGCGTGCGAAATACGGTTCAACTCCTTCGGAGTTATGTAAACACCCCACCTTTTTCCACCGATTGCATCGGTGGCTATTCATGTTGAATCCCTTCGGGATTGTTTGACCCCTCAGGCTATTCGTGTTGAATTCCTTTAGGATTGTTTGCCCCCCTCAGTATATTGGCTGCGCTTTTGCAACCAAAGCTCAAGACTTGTAACTCAAAATTCAATAATTCGGATTCTGCTTCAAGCTCGGATTCAAGTCCATTTCTACCTGTGGTAAAGGAAAAACCTCATGTTTCCCGACCTTAAACTCTGGCATCTTCGCGGCAGCAATGCCCCAGCGCACCAAATCGAAATAGCGGTGCATCTCAAAGCCCAATTCGACAGCGCGCTCGTGGCGAATGGCGTTTATCATCGTTGCTTTATCCGTCGTAATAACACGTGGCAAAGCGGTTGCAGGGTTTGCGGCTTGCAAACGAGCGCGGGTACGCACAACTTCCAGCGGAATCCCCCCCTCAGTAACACGACCCAATTCAGCCAAAGCTTCGGCTTCCCAGAGCAAGACTTCGGCATAACGGATAGCGGTGTAATTGATATCGCCATCTGCTTTTTGAGTCACTGTACTGTCTGGCTGCAAATACTTGCGCGGACTGTAACGAGTAGAAGAGAAAGAGTTTTTATAGACCACCCCGAAGTAGTCTTCGTTATTCATGGCAATGGTAAACTTGCTGCGCGGGTCATCGAGTTCAAACTCTTTGACAAAGCTTTCTGTGGCTTCTGCAAAGCCATAACCACCGACAATTTTCTTAGAATACCACCATTGATTGAGGGAATTGCCGACGTTAAGTTCCAGATTGGTGTGTTGTATCTCCCAAACCGATTCTTTATTGTTCTGTGTGTTCTTTTTGAAATTATCTTGATAGTTTGCCATCAAACCATAGATGTTTAAGGCTTTTACTTTGGCAATGTATTCCAAGGCTTTATCCCAATTCTTTTGATATACACATACTTTTGCTGCCAAAGCTAAGGCTGCACCCTTCGTGGCACGACCCGTTTCAGCCGCCGCATACTGAGGGGGTAGCAAATCCGCTGCACGGTCGCAGTCAATGAGGATTTGAGCGTATATTTCTGTCTTTGGTGTACGTGGTGCGCGCAATTTATCGGGTGCAACGATGGTTGTGAACAAGGGTACGTCGCCAAATACTTGTGTTAATGTGAAGTAGTAATAAGACCGCAAGAAAAGAGCCTCGCCAGTGACGCGGTTTGCCGTCGTTTTATCGAATGTGATGTTTTGAATCTTATCTAAAACAAGGTTGCTCTGCGTAATGCCACTGTATTGCAGCTTCCAAAAGCTGTTGATTTCGTCGGTTCGAGGTGTATGCGTCAAGGCATCAATGTCAATGAGACCCGCCCTTGAACCATCGCCGCCTGTAATCGCTTCATCGCTTGCCAAGACACCAAAAGCCCAATAAAAATTGTTGTTGGTATTGCTGAATGTCAAGGGTTTGTACGCAGCATTAATCGCCTGTATCGCATCTTCCTGTGTTTGGAAAAACGAGCCTGCATCTAAGGTGGCAATCGGGTCTTTGTCGAGGATGCCATTGCAAGATGCGAGGAGGAAGACTGTCGCAAAGAGCGTATATTTCATCGTTTTCTTTTTCATTCTTTTCTTGTTGTTTTAATCACATAGGTTCAAATGCCACATTTACGAAATCTTAAAGATTTCGTAAATGTATTGGCGAAGAAAATACCCTCCTCAGTATAAAGAGGGTTTCACGTTCGGGGAACTTCAAAAGTTCCCCGAACGTAGTTGCACCTACATATTAGAAATCCAATTTAAAACCCGCAATAACAGTGCGTGGTGCAGGCACAGTACCCCAATCAATGCCAACCGCAAGGTCGGATGAGACACCCGCACCGCGTGTATCGTTTGTATTGGCTTGAATTTCAGGGTCAAAACCTGGGTATTTAGTCCAAGTGAAGGCATTTTGAGCAGTGACATAGATGCGCAAAGCACCGACAGCCTTCCATTTGAGGACATTTTTAAGATTATAACCCAAAGTGATGTTCCGAATGCGGACATAAGAACCGTCTTCAATCCAACGGGTAGAAGGGCGACGGTTGCCGTTGCGGTCATCAAGGCTGACTTTGGGGATATTGGTATTGGTATTCGTCGGTGTCCAACGATTCAAGATAGCTTCGTAGGAATTGAAGCCACGCGATTGCGTTTCATAAGCAAAATTGCCATTAAGGAAATAGACATCATTGCCTTGAACGCCTTGCAGCAACATCGAAAAGTCGAAATTTCGCCAAGTCGCTGCCACGTTGACACCGTAATTGAACTTAGGAAAAGGATTGCCAAAATGCCCACGGTCTTTATCATCCACTTTATTGTCGCCATTGAGGTCAGCAAACTTGACATCACCAGGTCGGGTATCACGGTTTTGGAAAGGACTGTTGTCAATCTCTGCTTGGGTCTGAAAAATGCCCAACATCTTCCAGATATAGAAAGAACCAATCGAATAACCCGCTTCTGTACGTGTCAAAGGGCCATCAGATAAGCCAAAGCCGCCGAGAATTGGCTCACTTTGAGCAATAGAAAGGACTTCATTCTTTAAAGCGGAGATGTTTGCACCAATTGTGTATCTGAAATCCCTGAATTTGTTTTTATAAATCAAGCCTAACTCAATGCCTTTATTCTCAACTGAACCTGCATTGACATACGGCGGACGTTCCGAACCACCCGCTTGTGGCACAGGCACACGCACAAGGATGTCGTTGGTTGTTTTGCGATAAATATCTGCGACAAGAGAAAGGCGGTCTTTCCAAAAGCTCATGTCTAAGCCTATATTCGTTTGAGTTGTGGTTTCCCAACGGATATTGCTGTTGCCTGTTTCGACAATTGTTGCGCCTGTCACGAGTTGATTGCCAAAAGAATAGACCCGTTGCCCTGTTTCAACGAGCGAACTGAACGGATATATGCCGATTTCTTGGTTGCCCAATTGTCCCCAGCTACCCCTCAGTTTAAAACTCGAAATGAAGTCTAATTTTTTGTTCTTAAAGAATGGCTCATTGGATACATTCCATGCCGCCGATACTGAGGGGAAGGTTCCCCACCTATTATTAGGACCAAAACGAGAAGAACCGTCGCGTCGAACAGATGCACTCAAGACGTAGCGGCTGTCAAAAGAATAGCCCGCTTGCCCAAAATAAGACATCAAAGCCCATTCGGTCGCAATACCTGAAGCATTGACGTTGCCCAAAGCAGCAGGAAGACTGCCGTTGATGTATCGGAAAAGCAAATCTGTACGGCGGAAGTTATTGGCAGAAGCACCGAGGTAATCGGTGTGGTTCTGAATGGCTTCCATGCCTAATAAAGTCGAAATGCGGTGCTTGCCGAACTGTTGGGTATAGTCTGCCGTGTTGTTCCAAATCAATGTTTGGTTGAAAACACGCCCTTCATTGAGCGAAGTGGGACTGTATATCGCATCCGAAAGCCGTTCTTTAAACAGTTTTTCTTTTTCAAATAAAAAATCGCCCCCTAAACTGCTGCGTAACTTCAATCCTTTGAACGGATTTAGCTCCGCAAAGACGTTTCCGAAAACCCGATAGCGTTTAATTGTCCAATCAGTATTCTGAATAAAAACCAAGGGGTTTGCATTGCCATCGCCATAAAGCGTTGGGTCGCCGAGTTCGGAAGTGACATTGATATATCTGCCATCGGGATAACGGATAGGGAAAAGTGGCGCAGTAATCATCGCATATCTGATACCGCTTAATTCATTACCCGCCCCAAAACCATCGCCCGAAGAGCCAATAACCTTGCGATTGGTATGAGAAAAGGAAAAATTATTGCCGATTTTAAAGAGTTTACTACCGACTTCACCATTAAAACGCACTTGATATTTGTCAAAACCTTGGCCTTTGAACACACCGTCTTGGGTTTGGTATTCACCCGATAGGTAAAAGTTACCGTTTTCACTGCCGCCCATACCTGTCAGCGAATAATGCTGCATTTGTGCAGGACTAAAAACCAAACTCAACCAATCATTGTCGGGCAAGCCAGACAATATCGCTGGATCGTATGTGTTTATTCGTCGAATCGGGTCACGCAAAGTATTGGCATTAGTAATAGCTTCATTGCGAATGGTCAAATAGTCCTTCGCATTAAGCAGTTTGGGCAAATTAACCGCGTTTTGAATGCCTGAATAGGCATCAAAACTAAAACTTGGTTTGCCAGACTTACCTCTTTTCGTCGTAATGACAACAACACCGTTTGCGGCACGTGCGCCATATATGGCTGCTGCTGCGCCATCTTTCAATATCTCAATGGATTCAACATCAGACGGCGAGAACATATTGATATTCCCCGTCGTCGGCACACCATCCACGATGAAAAGCGGATTGTTGTTGCCCAAAGTACCCGCACCGCGAATCCGCACCGCTATATCATCGCCCGGTGCGCCTGTCACTTGCGTCACCATTACGCCAGGTGCTTGACCTTGCAGCGCTTGTTCAAGACCAGATACAATGAGTTTATCAATATCTTTTGATTTGATGGAAGCAATAGCCGCAGAGACATCGGAGCGAATCTCTTTTTTGTAACCTGTCACGACCACATCTTTCAGCATGTCATAACTTGTTGCCATAGATACGTTAATTGCTGTTTTCCCTTCTAAAGGCATTTCAATATTCTCTAAACCAACAAAAGAGAAAACTAACACAGCATCGGGAGACGAGACAGTTATTTTGAACACCCCCTCAGTATTTGTGAGCGTTCCGTTCTGTGTCCCTTTTTCTAAAACCGTTGCGCCAATAATGGGCTGTTGGTCTTCCGAAGAGATGATAACACCTGATATAGTCTGTTTTTGAGCATACATACCCTGTACAAAGACCATAAATAAGGGCAGAACAAGTCCTGACTTGAAGATAAAACGACAAAAACCTGTCGAAAAAAAAGTAGTTTGTAGAGAGTTTAGACCCATATCAATATCATTTTGATTACTAATGACAAAAGTCTATACTTTATATGCCCCTTCTTGATACTATTAAGCGATAATATGGTACTTTTATGAAAATCGTTCTTATTTCCGAATGTGTGATTGTATTAATCGTCATAAAACATATAAAATTCTTTAAAATGGACATTTATCAAGAGATTACGCCGCTTAAAGTACCCGATGTTTTTGTCGTATTAGATTCTGCTAATAATGGATTTGATTATCCAATCCACAATCATCCTGAATATGAGTTGAACCTTATCATAGGTATGTCAGGCACACGCATCGTTGGTGATTCCACGGAACGCTATACGGATTGCGATTTGGTTTTGCTGGGACCCTATCTCTACCACAAATGGGACGGCGACTTGCACTTGCAAAACAGTGGACAACCCTATCGTGTCATTACCATTCAATTTGCAATGGGTTTGTTGGGTGGGCCTTTTTTTCAGAAGGAACAATTCTATAAAATCCGGAAACTCATGGAGGATTCGAGCAAAGGGGTTCGGTTCGATGGAAAAACCTTTGATGAAGCCATGCAGATAATGGTAAATTTGACAGAAGACAAGGGTTTTTTAAATGTTATTGAATTTTTACGACTCCTTGATTTGCTTTCGGAGTCAACAGAAGTCCATTTTTTGTCAAGCGAAGGGTTTTCATCAAAGGTATTGAGTACGCATAGTAACCGCATTCAAATGGCATATAGTTATATTTTGAAAAATTATGCTCGAACCGACTTGAAAATAGGCGACGTAGCGACTTTGGTTAATATGACGGATTCCGCGTTTAGTCATTTCTTTCATAAGTATGCTTTCCGAAGTTTCACCCAATTCTTAGTAGATGTTCGGATTGGTCATGCGTGCAAATTGTTGTTGGATACAGAGGAAACGATTGGACAAGTTTGTTACGCATCAGGCTTTAATAATCTGTCAAACTTCAACAGGCTTTTTAAAAAATACCGCCAAAGCACACCCGTTGCGTTTCGCCGCCGACACACCGAGAAAAATGCCTTTGACTGGACACATCAAGTCACGCCTTGGCAGTTTTTACCTTCTAAAAACAAGATCCAAACACCTGTGCAGCCTCAATCATATGCGACACGGTTGGTGCATGTGTGATTTTCTAAGTCTATACCCCCTCAGTATTCTCGGGTTTTACCTCGTTTTATGGATACATTAACCCCTTGTTTTAGTCAACTTTTTTTTAGGAAGGACAACGTAAGCAGGATATCCACCCAGTCCAACCAAACGCTCGTTTGAGTGTACTTTTGTTTCAATTCCAAAGTGGTGCGGTTAAAAGCCTTAATGGGAGTACTTAGTTCACTTCTAACATTTTAAGGTTTTTGATTTGACGGCTCTTTTCACAGCGGAAGAAATGGGATTTGATGTATTTGAAGAGGTGTAAGTATTAGAACTTAAACAGGAATTTATTGTTTAGTGAGCGTGATTATTTTGTGGTTTATAGGCACTATAATTTTTGCAGACGGTACAAGAGTTGAGATGGAATCAATACTTCTTACCTTGATAAAAATCCAACAATTTTGTCCTAAAAATGTGCTCGTATTTTGTTTGCGTCACATTGATTTTGGCTCTGTCGAGGTTGTTTTTAACGATTAAAAACTCTGTGGCATTGATAACGCCATTCTGAAACCGAATTTCGGCGGCACGGAATGATTCCTCAAAATGTGTTACTTGTTCGACCAAAGCTTTGCGCTCAGATGTTTTCACATCTTGATAAATCAAAGGCGTTTCGATGTTTTCATACACCGTCAATTCATCAATGAGGTGATATTGTTGAAAGACAAAACCGATGTACTGTTTGTAGAGTTGCGCCCGTTGTTTTTCCTTTAATTTGAAAACATTTTCATGTAAGAAACTAGACCCCCTCAGTATAAAAGGGGTTTTAGGGCGACCGTAAAGGTCGCGCCCTACTCCGTTCGCAATGATTTTACTGGATTTGCCATCGCCGCTTTTATGGCTTGATAACTCACAGTTAATAAAGCAATGAGCATCGCAATAACACCCGCCAAAGCGAATATCCACCAACTGATATCAATGCGATATGCGAAGTCTTCTAACCATTTGTGCATCGCCCACCAAGCCAATGGAATGGCGAGGATGGTTGAAATCAAGACAAGAATCATCTAAAAACTCGTAGTTGAAAGGCATACCCGGCGCCATAACCTTCCATTTGTTTTCGATATTGCTCAATAGGTTTTGAATATCGCCTGTATTGACTTTAAAGGCTGTTTCCCATGATGGTTTGCCTAAGCGAAGACACAGCGGGCCTATGTTTTCTTTCCTGGATTCAAAATGGAAATTCTTGACAACGCCAATAATATCATAAGAAATCAAACGCGTCGAAAACTGGTCTTGGAAGTGTGTGTATAGTTTTTTGCCAACTGGATTATCGTAACCGAGTGTTTTAGCCGTTGTTTCATTGATAATTAGGGCAGAAGAGTCGGCACCAAAATCTCTTGAAAAATTTCTACCGTTTATTATCTCCATATCCATGACCTTCATATAATCATAGTCTATCACCCATGTTTGCATGTTTAAGCCATTTTTTGCATCCATGACCGCTTCTTTTGAATAAGAATTGTCATTTCTTGACGAATTGGAAACAGGCAAATAACCCGCAAAAGAACTGGCTGTGACACCCGACAGTTTGGATACTTCGTTTTTGAAGGCTTCGCTGTCATTCCGCAAGGCACCTGTGCCGTGGATGATTAAAACTTTATCCTTATTAAAGCCGAGTTTTTTGGTTTGGATATAGTTCAGTTGGCTGTAAACGACGATGGTTCCGACAATCAGAAAGATGGTTGTTGTAAATTGAAACACAACCAACACATTGCGCAGCAAACTCTTTTTTACCCCTGCATTGAGCTTACCTTTTAATACGGAAATGGGTTTAAAAGAAGACAAAAAGAACGCTGGATAACCACCCGCCAACAAACCAACAACAAAAGGCAAGGCAATCAAAAAAACTAAATAATGAGGCTGAAAGAGTTCCGTAATACGCAATTCTTTACCCGACAAATTATTGAACCACGAGAGACAAAGCCAAACAATGGTAAGGGCAAAAACGCTTGAAATAAGCGCAGTTAACGTAGATTCTGTTAAAAATTGCCTGATTAATGATAGTTTATCCGACCCCAAAACTTTGCGAATACCTACTTCTTTTGCCCTGCTTGAAGAACGGGCTGTGGATAGATTCATAAAATTGATACAAGCCAATAGCAGAATGAAAAATGCCACCGCAGAAAAAATATAGACATATTGGACATTCCCATTAACACCCAATTCAGGCGTGCGGTCAGAATGAAGATGAATGTCGGTCAAAGGCATTAAACTGTACTCCAACCGATTCCCCGCCTTGGCAAATTCATCCATTGAGTTGATGTTCATGAATTGTTTTGCCTGTGGCAATAAATACTTGTCTATGACTTGATTAAAGTTCTTTTCAAAGACGTTGTAATCTGTTCCTTCTTTTAAGACAATATAGGTTTGAAAATTATTACTCAAAAAATTGCCAAATGTGTATTGCACACTACCCATCGAAAAAATAAAATTGAAATTAAAATGGGCGTTGTGCGGTATGTCCTTGATAACAGCTGTTATTTTATACAGCGTACTCTTTTTTTCATCGGTTTCAATATTTTTTCCAACCACATCTGTTGTACCAAAATACTTCTTAGCCGTAGATTCTGTAAGCACCACGGCATTGGGTTCATTCAAAGCCGTTTTGGCATCGCCTGCAAGGAGAGGAAGGGTAAAAACATCGAACAAGGTAGAATCTGCATGAGCGACTGCAGTCTCCTTGATATATTCGTTTCCTTTTTTTACCATTCGGTAGCCATCCGAAGCATAAAATCGGACATATTCCTCCACCTGCGGGTAGTCTTTTTTAAAACAGCTCCCATCGGGTCTGACGTAACTGCTAAATGTAATTTATTGCCGCCAAAGACGATATCAGAATTAATCCGATAAATACGGTTCGCTTTTTCATTGAATCGGTCATAACTTAATTCATCCGCGACATACAAAGCGATAAGTATAAAAGAAGCCAAACCCGATGCCAATCCGATTATATTTATAGCAGAAAAGACTTTGTTTTTAAGCAAATTCCGCCACGCGATTTTAAAATAGTTCTTTATCATGGCTGTATTGTTTTAATATTTTGAATTAGGATTCATCTGATTTTAAGGATGTTTTAGGATTTATACCCCCTCAGTATTTTACTCGATTTCTTCAAAAACTACACTCTTTCAATCAAATCCTTTCCTATTTTTCGCAATGCCTCATTAGATGTTTTAGGAGTCAATTTGTTCACTTTCAATCGTACCATTTTATTGCCTTTTCGGATAATAAGGAGATAAAAATTCTGCTTATCGGTGTGAAAAAAAGCATCGTCGCCATAAGCGGTTAGGAGTTCAAAACCTGTAAAACCTTGATTAGATTTGATAAATGATTGAATGACTTTACGGGCTTCTTCTTCGTTTGTATATCGTTCAAATATGTAATACAGATTGCCTTGTTTTTGGGTTTTAGCATCTATTTCCTTAGCCGTAAAAGTGCTTTTTGAGGTATAAATTTCATTTAGGGTATCACTTTTTCGTTCTTTCAAAATAGCAGGTTCGCCTAAAATGCTTTCAGCTTCTTCAAGGCTTAATTGGTGCCGTCCAACAGCAGCATTGGGCATTTCAGTAGGTTTGATGCTGCATAAAACAGCGTACAATGTGATAAAAATGATGCTTTTCATGTCTTTAAATTTTGATTTAAAATGTGCTTTTCAATATTAGAATTTGAGGGATTGCAATGCTTTTTGAAGGCTTTTTTATTAAAAATACTGAGGGGGGGTATAAATCCTAAAACATCATTAAAATCCAACAAATCCTAATTCAACCTACTCCGTTCGCAACGACTTCACTGGATTCGACATAGCCGCTTTTATGGCATGAAAACTGATGGTCAATAAGGCAATCGCTGCTGCAATAACACCCGCGACAACAAATACCCACCAAGCGATACTCGTTCTGTAAGCAAAATCCTGTAACCAATTGTACATGATATACCATGCAATAGGAAAGGCAATGACCGCAGCAATACCCACCAATTTTAAAAAGTCTTTAGAAAGAAGTCCTACGATATTAGGCACACTCGCGCCCAAAACCTTACGGATACCAATTTCTTTAATGCGCTGTGTGATGGAAAAGGCTGACAAACCAAACAAGCCCAAACAAGCAATGAAAATGGCGATGAAAGCAAACAACGTAAAAATAGTCCCTTGCTTTTGCTCGGCTTCGCATAAGCGACCATAACTTTCATCCAAAAAAGTATAGGTAAAAGGCACTTCAGGTAAGAACTTATACCATGTTTTCTCTACGGAACTGATGGCAGAAGTCCTATTATTGCCGCCTACTTTAACCGATAAATTGCCATAGCGACCCATATTATTGGAAGGCATACGCATCAATAAAGGCACTATTTTTTGGTGCATGGATTCAAAATGAAAGTCATTGCAAATGCCGACAATCTTACCTTTTATGCCACCGTATTGAATGTCTTTTCCAATGGCATCAGCCTCGTTTTTAAAACCCAAAACCTTAGCCGCCGTTTCGTTGAGGACATAATTGGTCGAATCCGTCGCAAAATCCCTTGAAAAATTCCTTCCTGCCTTCATACCTATGCCATAAGTCGGCATAAAATCATGGTCAATGGTTATGAATTTCAAATCCACACTGAGGGGTTGCATCGAATATCAGCTTGAAAACAGGTAAAATGATACAACGTGTTGAAGTACAAGGTTTTGAGAAAGGTATGATTAAACGGCACGGTTGCCCAAGTCATGGTATTGGGTTGACACCTAATGAAAAAGAACTGTGGGTCGCTGATGGTGCCAACCAACGGATGCACATATTTGATGCCACTCAAATGCCGCCCAAACAACTCACAAGTATTGCGCTGCGCGACCAACCAGGCTGGATTACCTTTTCGTTGGATGGTCGTTATGCTTTTCCAAGTACGGGCGAAGTGATAGATGTGGCAACTAAAAAGATTATACACAGTCTTTCGGATGAAAAAGGCGACATTGTGCAAAGTGAAAAAGTCGTAGAAATACACTTTAACAAAGGTATCGCTGTAAAAAAAGGCGACCAATTTGGGTTGGGCATGAAGTAGGGTGACAGACTAAAAGTATTAAAATTATGGTTTTAAAAAACACACATATACTCATTGTAGATGATGACCTCGACGTTTTAGCAGCCGTACGCTTGCTTTTGAAATCGGAAGCAAAGGAGGTTGTAACGGAAAAAAATCCTGAAAACCTGCGATCGTTATTGAGTCAAAAGTCCTTTGACTTACTATTGTTGGATATGAATTTCAACAGCAGTATCAATACGGGCAATGAAGGTTTGTTTTGGTTGAAAAAAGTGAAAGCCCTTGCACCCGACATGGCAGTTATTATGATTACGGCTTATGGTGATATTGATTTGGCAGTTAGATCATTGAAAGAAGGCGCGGATGATTTTGTTGTGAAGCCGTGGCACAATGAAAAACTGATTGAAACGATAAAAGAAGCTTTAAAAAATAAGCAAAACCCCAGAAATACTGAGGGACTCTCTCCAAACAATCAAGGTTCAATTGTCGGTAAATCCTTGTTGGGTGAATCGATATTGATGAAAGATATTTTTTTGAAAATAAGAAAAATTGCGCCCACAGATGCCAATGTGTTGATATTGGGCGAAAACGGCACAGGGAAAGAACTCGTTGCACAAGCCATTCATCATCAATCTTTGAGGCATAATAAGCCTTTTATCAAAGTAGATATCGGTGCTTTGACGGAAACTTTATTTGAATCTGAATTATTTGGACATAAAAAAGGAGCGTTTACCGATGCCAAAGAAGACCGTCAAGGTCGGTTTGAAGAAGCCTACGGCGGTACGCTTTTCCTCGACGAGATTGGCAATATTTCCATACAACAACAAGCCAAATTATTGTCTGTTTTGCAAAACAGAGAGGTTATTCGTTTGGGGTCAAATCAACGAATTCCGATAGATATTCGCTTGATTTGCGCCACAAATATGCCAATGAAAGACTTAGCCGATGAAAATATTTTTCGCAAAGATTTGATTTATCGCATCAATACGGTTGAAATCATGCTGCCACCGCTTCATGAACGTGTGGGCGATATTGACCTTTTAGCCAAGCATTTTACAAGCATTTATGGTGAAAAATACCGCAAACCTTATATCGTCTTGAGCAAAGATGCGCTTGAAAAAATGTGCTCTTATCTGTTTCCGGGCAATGTGCGCGAATTGCAATACGCCATTGAAAGAGCCGTCATCATGAGCGAAGGCGATAGGGTAGAAGCCGATGACCT